>DASPUT010000182.1 GCA_035622735.1 Thermodesulfovibrionales bacterium
CCTACGGCACCAACGTCCTGACCAACGTCCTCAACGAGGCGGGGGGATACCCGACCTACAACTTCAAGACCGGCCAGTTCAAGGGCTCGGCGAACCTCTCCGGCGAGACCCAGGCGGAGCTGGAAGTGAAACGAGGCGGCACGGCGACCCACGGCTGCCACCGCGGCTGCGTCATCCAGTGCTCCGGCATCTATAACGACAAGGACGGCCACTACCTGACCAAGCAGCCCGAGTACGAGACGGTCTGGGCCCACGGCGGGAACTGCGGCATCGGCGACCTGGACAAGATCGCCATGATGGACTTCTTGGACGACAATTACGGCCTTGACACGATCGAGATGGGCGCGACGATCGCCGTGGCGATGGAAGCGGGGCTCGCCAAGTTCGGTGATGCGGACGCGGCCATCAATTTTATCAACGAGGTCGGGAAGGGTACGGACCTCGGCAGGATCCTCGGCAACGGGGCGGCCATGACCGGCAGGGCCTTCGGCGTCGAGCGGGTCCCGGTGGTGAAGGGCCAGGCGATGCCGGCCTACGATCCCCGAGCGGTCCAGGGCATCGGCGTCACTTACGCCACAAGTCCCATGGGCGCGGACCACACCGCAGGATACGCTGTGGCTCAAAATGTCCTGAAGGTGGGAGGGGACGTTAATGCCCTGAAACCCGAAGGGCAGGTGGAACTGTCCAGGAACCTCCAGATCGCGACGGCGGCGATCGATTCCACCGGCATGTGTCTCTTCATCGCCTTTGCGGTGTTGGACCAGCCCGATACGTTTCAGGCACTGCTCGACATGCTCAGCGCTTTCTACGGGATCAACATGACGGGAGACGGCGTAACCGACCTGGGCAAGAAGATCCTCAAGATGGAGCGGGACTTTAACAAGGCTGCGGGCTTTACCCCGCAGCACGACCGGCTGCCGAGCTACTTCAAGACCGAGAAGTTCGCTCCGCACAACGTCACATTCCAGGTGAAGGACGAAGATCTCGATAAAGTCTTTAACTGGTAATTGAAAGAGAGAACTTTTGGAGGGAGAGGCTGAAAGGCGGCCTCTCCCTTTTTTGTCCATAACACAGAATTGGACTCAAGGAGAAGGCAGAGGTATCACATCCGTGGCCTGTTTTAGGCGACAAGACCTTGATGATTGTTCTCTAACAGAACTCCGTTTTGTAATGGACGGTTCTCAGTTGCCCGCTTTTTACCAAATTCTCCAGGCCGGATTCATGGTCAAGGCACTTGTCGGCTGCAGCACAATGAGCTTCCTCACCCAACAGCTGAAAATATCTCCGGAATATATAACAGAACGGATACAGTCCCTCTTTCTTGAGGGAAAGCCGGTGGACGATGTGGCTTCCGCAATGATCCATGATGGATCACACCTCTCCCTCTCCGCTGCCTTGCCGGGTTTGGTAGGGGCCACCATGAGGCGGGGGGGTATCTATAGAGCATTGCGAAGCTCCATTACGTATAACGAATCTGATTCCCATTGTGAGATTACAGAAGGATGTGTGCACCTAAAGTTATTTAACCTTCTAATGAAGGAATTGGGTCCGGATCTATTTGCGAAGGGCATCTATCTGAACTCTTCACATTTGTCTGAGTTCCTCTCAGGTCAACCTTCGGGATTCTGGCGGGGGTGCAAAGAGATTCTTCTCAATGAAGAACCGGTCAAACGTGAGCAGTTAGAAAGAGAAGCCTGGTTGTCCGGAGATAATCTGGTACGCCTGTCTGTCATAACTGCTGGTTGAAATACTCACGATGGTATACGCACTATGTTCTTGAACCATCGCGGGCAGTCATGCCGGAGCATGCCGGGCAGTCCCTGAGGATCTCAAGAAAGTTACTCATAGACTAAAATGCCGGGCACTCGGTTCTTCCCGAAAGCCCTGATGCCCCAATATGCTAAAATGGTAATGATTAAGGCTGAAAATTGATATACCGAACTGAACCGAAATATGAGCAGAAGGGAGGAGAGCATGGGATCAGAAGCACCGTCTAAAGAACCACAAACTGACAGCCGGGAATGCAGTGTGGTGCTATCCCTGGATGCGGTCTCTTCAAGAATTGGGATCAGCGGGGGCAAGGAGGTCCCTTTCAAGAGAGCGATTCTTTCGGTAAGGAATGCCGGTCAGACCGTCGTGTCTGGACTTGTACCACACGCCACGCTGGGGCAGGAAGGCGGATCGATTCAGGATGTGAGCGAGGTCTTCTCTCGCTCTGAGACCCCGGAGTCAATCAAGCCGGGAGAGGCACTCGCCTGGGACGTTTATGACCAGTTGCTTTCTGCACATGCAGGCGCTGCCAGCAAGGTTCACATGTTCGGATACAGGGCTGTTCTGAACTGGTGGTTCGAAGTGGTCGCCTGGGTTGAGTATCGTTGTCCTGACGTCGCCACCTCTTTCCAGACGCCCATTATCCGGTGGAAGATGCGCTGGAGTCTTGCCAATCCTCCGCTCGATGAGGTTAATCTGTATATCGAGGTCGTAAAGGACTGAGCACGAGGTCATCTGAATTCTTCATATCGTCGGCCTTACCACGCGATATTCATTCTCTCCCGCCCCCCCCGGCAATAGGGGGAAAGAATGCGATCTCGTCTCCTTCCTTCAGGCAATGGTGTATGCTTCTGTGCTCACCATTCACAATCTTGAGGAGGGGGATCTTTTCCGGAAGATTCAATACCTTGAGCACTTCCTCGATGGTGGAGTTGTCAGGTATCTCGATCTCCTGCTCGTCAGGCCCGAAATTCCGCAAGGTCGCAAAGAGTTTGACAAAGACTCTCATGGCAGAATTATACCAAATATCGAAAACCCTTCTGTGATCGCCACAACAACTCGATCTCCTCTTGGAGAAAATGGCCGGTGGGGGTAACCCTCTGCATCTCTTCCTATGATCTGCGTCATAGCCATGGTTCCCTTCGCGGGTTAAAGTTATACTAAGAGGGGAATAAGCAATGTCGGATCGAGGCACCTTAGATACTACGTGCGATTCTGTAAGCGATATCGCGACGATGCCTGCTGATTCTGCTGCCGAAAAAATGTATCCCTCCAAGCTCTTTGTCGAGGTTACGACGCGATGCAATCTTGCTTGCGGCATGTGTGTAAAACAGGCCGGGGGCGACAAGACCGTTGATGGAGATCTTCCCCCCGAAACATTTTATTCCCTGGAACCGGCCTTCCCCCATCTCGATACCCTGATCCTGAACGGGATCGGTGAACCGCTTCTCCATCCCCATTTGGAGGCGTTCATCGCGAAGGCCAAGGAGAAACTCCCGCAGACCGCCTGGGTCGGTTTCCAGACAAACGGTCTCCTCTTGACAGACGAACGTGCTGTATCCCTTGTTGATGCGGGGCTTGACCGCATCTGCCTCTCTCTCGATGCCGCCTCCCCCGAACGTTTCAGGGACATCAGGATGGGCGGGGAAATCGGGGATATGGAACGGGCCTTCTCCGCACTCCAGAAGGCAAAAACACGCCGGAGCAGGCATGACCTGCGGATCGGCATGGAGTTTGTACTCATGCGCGATAACCTTTTCGAACTTCCCCGCGCAGTGCGCTGGGCCGCTGAACAGGGAGTCAGTTTTGCCATTGTCACTCAGGTCCTTCCGTACAGCCGGGAGGCATCGTCTCATGCGGTCTATGATACGAATACGGCAGCGGCCATAGCGATATACAGGGAGTGGAAGAGGAAGGCCGAGACGGAGGGGATTACTATCGGGGAGTATTTTGAGGTCTTCATGAAATACGCGAAGTCGTCGCGGGAAGAGCGGCTCTGTGAAATCGTGGAGGGGATGAAGGCTGAGGCGGGCTCACGGGGCATCACGCTTCACATAGAAGAACTCCTTTCGAGGGATGAGGACCGGCTCGCAAGGGCCCAGGATATACTCGAAGAAACAGCGCTGATCGCAAACCAGCAAGGTATCACGATTAAGCTCCCGGAACTGGCACCCGACAACAAGAGGAGATGCGAGTTTGTGGAGACCGGCAGTGCTTTTGTCTCGAGGGACGGTAATGTCCAGCCCTGTTATTTCCTCTGGCATCGGTACGCCTGTTATGTCGGAGGGAGAGAAAAACGAGTGAAACCGTGGAACTTCGGTAACCTGTCAGAAAAGGACATCATCGAAATCTGGAACGAGCCCGAATACCGGGCCTTTAGGAAAAGCGTCCTCCACTATGATTTTCCCTTCTGTTTTGACTGCAGTTTTGCCCTCTGTGACTATGTTCAGGATGAAGACTTTGAACAGGACTGTTATGTCAGCAGCGTTCCCTGCGGTGCCTGTCTCTGGTGTACGAGTCTTTTCCATTGCCTCTTATGAGGAGTTGAAGGACGCTTTCTGTGCTGAGAAGTCACTCGCATTCCCTCTCATGTTGACAGAGTCGGAATTTGGGGGTAGTCTTTACAAAGGGGACGAGGAGTCCGGTCCGATTTGACGGCCGGTTGAGAGGGTCTCCTAAATATCGCAAAGGAAAGGATCGGGGTGACTTATGGGAAATACCATTTACAGGAAATCGAGCTTGCTCGCGGTCTCTATCTTCCTTGTTGTTGCTTTTCCCTTGAGTTCTTTTGCGGGCGAGCCGACAGACCAGATAAAGCAGACCATAGATGACGTCATAAAGGTCTTGAATAACAAGGAACTTAAGAAGCCCGCGAACGAGTCTGAGAGAAAGGCCAAGATCCGTTCTATCATCGAGAACAGGTTCGACTTCGCCGAGATGGCAAAGCGCTCATTGGGAGTTCACTGGAGCAAGAGGAATCCGAATGAACAGAAGGAGTTTGTACCATTGTTCTCGGATCTCCTTGAGGATACGTACGTAAGAAAGATAGAGCGGTATGAAGACGAAAAGGTCCAGTATGTGGGTGAGTCGGAGGAAGGTTCTCACGCGGTCGTGAAGACCAAGATAGTAGCCACCTCGGGGACCGAAATACCGGTTGACTACAAGATATTCAAGAAAGGAAATAAGTGGGAGATTTACGACATCATCATCGAGGGTGTCAGCCTTGTGAATAACTACAGAACGCAGTTCAACCATATCATAAGTTCGAGTTCCTATGAGGAACTGGTAAAGAGGCTTAAGGCAAAATCGGTGAAGAGTCCAGGATAAGAGTCGGCTGCGCGAAATTTGCCGGTCTTCACCTGACGCCTCGATCGCTGTCTGAAAGATCTGTATCGAATCCTTCAGGCCCCAATAATGCCCTTTTCATCCTGCCCACATTGAGATTGCGTCCGGATTGGTGTACATTATTATGCGAAATGCTTCTACGGTGATGCCGTGAATTGTGGCTGCCCGGCGGAGGATGGGGACCCTGATGGTCAGAAAGATAGTGTACTGCTTCAGATTCTTTTTTTTCTTAATCCTTGTGGTGACGCTTGCCTCATGCGAGCCAAAGAACGTCCGGACCCCTCCACAGCCTGCGAAGGTCGCCCTCGTGCTCGGCGCAGGGACATCGAAAGGATTCGCCCACATCGGCGTCCTGAAGGTGCTCGAATCAAATGGGATACCGATCCATATGATAGTCGGGACGAGCGTCGGGAGTTTTGTCGGCAGCTTCTACGCTTACGGCTACAACGCCTTTCAACTCCAGAAGATCTCCTTCGGCATCGAAAAAAGCGACCTGATCGACTATACGGTCCCTGATAACGGGTTCGTGAGGGGCGAGAAGCTCGAAGAGTATGTCAACAGGTACCTCAGAAACACACCCATGGAGAAGTTGAAAACTCCTTTCTATGCGGTCGCAACAGACATCCAGAGCGGCAGGGAAATGGTTTTTGCGAGCGGAAACACGGGAACAGCGGTGAGGGCGAGTTGCTCAGTCCCCGGGGTATTCAGACCTGTTAAGATCGGTGAACGGTCCTATGTCGATGGAGGAGTCGTGAGTCCCGTGGCGGTCGACGCCGCGAAGAGGCTCGGTGCCGATATCGTCATCGCGGTCGACCTCTCCGCGGTCGTCGAAGGAAAGGCTCCGGAAAGTACCGTGGACACGATACTCCAGTCCCTAAACATCATGTACGCGAAGCTCGCCTCCCTGCAGATTTCGAGGGCTGACGTCGTGATAAGGCCGAAGGTGGAATCTATAGCTCCTGATGATTTTTCGAAGAGGCACGAGGCGATCCTTGAAGGCGAAAAGGCCGCGACAGAGGCGCTTCCCCGCATCAGGAGCATGATCGATACCCTGAGACGCGAGGGGAGGCTGTAACGATCCATGGTGAAGATAACCGCGCCGAAGATTCAAGACTATTTAATGGGGCTCGCAAGGGAGGACGATAGACGCATCATCGAAATGGAGAGGATCGCGAGAGACCGGAGCTTCCCCGCAGTCGACAGACTCGTCGGACAGTTGCTCTCTCTTCTGACAAGGATGAAGAAGCCCCGGCTCGTCGTGGAACTCGGTTCGGGTTTCGGGTATTCCGCATACTGGTTTGCGAGGGCACTCGAGAGGGGCAGAGTTGTCCTGACGGATTACGATGAGGAAAACATCAACTATGCACGGGAGACGTTCCGGAAAGCCGGGTTCGCACGCAGAGCCGAGTTCAGGGTCGGAGACGCGATAGAGATAGCAAGGGAGTACCGGCAGATAGACATCCTCTTCATAGACATAGAGAAACACCAGTATTTCGAAGCCATCCGGACACTCCTGCCGAATCTCAGCAGGAATGCTCTCGTCATCGCCGATAATGCCTTGTGGTACGGGAAGGTCACGGGAAAGAAGAGAGACAGAGAAACCCAGGGAATAAAGAAATTCAACCGCTTCATGTCCGGCCACAGTGATTTTCTCACGACGATCCTCCCTCTCCGGGACGGCGTCCTCGTGGCATACAAGTTGTCATAGTTGGTTTGACACTTTACTGTTTGGGTCGATTGAAGTGACAGGTGCACCGACAAACAAACGCATTTCAGAAAACTGCAATAGTGAAGATTTCCTAAAGAAAGTGATACCGTAAAGGCTCCGTGCTTCCACTTCACAGGGATGGTTCAGAAAAGTTCAGAAAAGTTCTGAAGCTTGACAAAATATTTGTTAATGATATTTTGTAATTATTAGCCTCTATTGAGCTTCGCAAAGGGGTGAAAAAGATAACAAACGCTTAGAGAGGTGACTCTAGCCTCAAGGAGGTAAGGTATGAAAAAAATAATGGTTCTGCTTCTGGTGTGCTTTTTGTGCTTTGTCCTTCCAGTTTCTGCAGTAGCGTCCAGCGGGGCCGACAAAGATGGGGCCGTAATAGCAGATGCGATTATAGTGAGACCAATCGGGCTTGCTTCCATTGTGGTCGGCGCCGCAGCGTTCGTCCTCACGTTGCCCTTTGCTGTTTTCAGTGGAAGCGTCAAACAAACTGCTGATACGCTTGTAGCGGCACCATGCAGGTTCACTTTTACGAGAACCCTTGGAGATTTCGAGTCTGGATCTTATTGATTCGCAGTATCCTGAAGCTGAAGCACACGCTTCAGAGTTTGACCAGCATTTTGCGAGTGGTGTTTTTTGTCTTCGAAGACAGGGGGCGAAGCCTCGTTACGTCAAGGTTAATTTATATGCATCCAATAGGCGTTGGAAGCCCGGCTATCTTACAGGCTTGCTTTGCAGGTCCGGCCGGATAGAGCTCAAAAAGATACTTCGTGTTGCCTTTTTCAGGGCCCATGACTTTCCCCATCTCCTTTACCAGCATCTTGATCATCGGCGCAGTACGATGCCTCTGGTAATAATCCCTGAGAAGATTGACAACTTCCCAGTGAGCTATGGTCATGATGATTCCTTCCCCCTTGGCCATGTGTTCGGCAAGCTCATTTGTCCAATCATCAACATTAATGACGTAGCCGTTCTTATCTATTTCGATCTGCTTCCCTTGAAAATCCATTGTCGGCATAGTATCCCCCGGGTATTGCTGATTTCTGGCCAGGTCTTAAACCGAGCCTGAAATGATTTCCTCAATTTTCCATTCGTATTTCGGCAAGGAGAAGGCTCTTAGTGAAATTAAAGCGGCATGGTTCCAGCGTAAAAGAACACATTTCTTTATTATGCAAGATCGTTCCTTCGCAGCAACTTGAACAGCGCTCGAGAGTATAGGGACATATCTCCAGTTTTGCTTCGGTTTCCGCGAACATCTTTTCCCCGGTATAAAAAAATATCTAAGGGATTATAACAAATAATCATAGATTTATAAACCCGGCTTATAGTTTTATAGTTTGCTGTGCGTCTCAGCCTTTTCTCACCCGAATGCTGTATGTTCCATCAGCCAATCTTTTTGTGCGTGACACCACATGGCCTTCCGCTTCGACACTCGAGGCACGCTTCTTATAGGATCCCCCTCTAAAATGATCTCCGGCAATTTTCCTCTCTCAATTTCATCAAGTTTGAATTTGGTCTTCACAAATTCAATAATTTCACGACGATTTCTCGGGGGTCTTGGCATAATGCCATCATTCCCTCGTAATTGATTTCCCTGTTTTAGAGTTCATATTGTGTATTATTATAAGTGTCATGAATGATTTGGTGCTGCAATTCAACAGAGACGGAAGATTGCTGAGGTTCAAAGGCCGCCTAGAAGATGATCTGTTTGCACTTTCCGATGGAAGTCTAGGGAAGACCATCCGTGAAATAATGCCCTCAGATGTCATTGAACCTATCATGAATTGTCTGGAGGGAGCCCTGCAAAGCTGGGAGCCGCAGCATTTTGAGTATCAGCCCCGGATAAGTGGTCGTCACTATGATCTGAAATTTATCAGCAGTGGAGAAGGCACCGTATTGCTTATCATAACTGATATCTCAGACTACAAGCAGGCAACAGATAAGATTCGCTATCTTGCATATTACGATATTTTAACCACCCTGCCGAATCGTTACCTGTTTCATGACAGGTTGAAGCAGGCGATGGCTCATGCTGAACGCAACAGACAGTTGATGGCAATATTGTTTCTTGACATAGATAATTTCAAACAGATAAATGACACCCTCGGGCATAGTGCGGGAGACCAGCTGTTGCAAGACATAGCTAATCGATTACTGAGTGGTATGCGAAAAGCGGACAGCATCTCCCGTCTGTCAGATGGAACGTCAGAATATCCAGGGCATGTAGTGGCACGTATTGGCGGTGATGAGTTTACGGTACTGCTTACCGACGTCAGCAACACGCAGGATGCGGCCAAGGCAGCCCAGCGTCTTCTCAGTGCATTGTCAGAGCCTTTCATCATCGGTGACAATGAAGTGTTTATCACTGCCAGTGTGGGCATAGCGGTCTACCCTTCCGATGGTAAAGACATCGAAACTCTGCTCATTAATGCCGATGTGGCGATGTACGAGGCAAAGAAACACGGAAAGAATAATTACCAATATTATTTGGAGTCGATGAATAAGTTTGCGGTTAAGCGATTTACCGTCGAAAATAAGTTACGGAGGGCGTTGGATCATAACGAGTTCATGTTGTTCTATCAGCCGCAAATCGACATAACAACCGGGAAAGTGATCGGTGTTGAGGCTCTGATACGGTGGCTGCAGCCGGACCTCATATTGATTAAACCGGATGAATTTATTCCCCTTGCCGAGGAATCGGGACTCATTATTCCGATTGGAGAATGGGTACTCCGCACGGCCTGCGCAGAAAACAGGATATGGCAAAAGGCCGGCCTTAAGCCGATCCGCACGACAGTAAACGTATCAAGTATCCAGTTCAGCCAGAACAACTTCGTGGACGGCGTATCCCAAATCTTAAGCGACACCGGGTTGGATCCCAGTTATCTGCAATTGGAACTCACTGAGCGTACCATAATGAGAGACTCTCAGAGTACCATTATGAAACTGCACTCATTGCAGGATATGGGAATAGAGATCGCTGTTGATGATTTCGGCACCGGGTATTCTTCGCTGAATTACTTGAAACGCTTCCCCCTATCTACTTTGAAGATCGATTACTCCTTTGTAAAGGATCTCGACACGAGTGCTGATGATCGGGCTATTGTCACCGCAATCGTCAGTTTGGCGCACAATTTTAACTTGAAGGTCATCGCCGAGGGTGTGGAAAGAAGGCAGCAGATGGCTTTTCTCTACCAGTGTGGTTGCGAAGGAGTGCAGGGTCACTTAATCTGTCCGCCCGTGAATTCAGTGATCTTGGGCGAATTTATTCATAAGGAAAAATTCTTGACCGTTCTGAACGATTGCGGCATAAAGGCAAAAGGAAAACCCAAACGAACTGGATCTTGAAGATTATGGAGTTTTTGAGAGTTTCCTAAACCATCTGGCGCATAACAGCATCGCTACGGCAAGAATGAGAATTTCTGTTCGATTTGCTGGGGGTGCGTTTGGTACTAGCCGCCCTCCGTCTTATGCGTCGGGACGACAAGAACGGGGCACTTGGCCTTTCGGAGAACGTGTTCGCTCACGCTTCCAACGAGGAGATGATGGACAGCTCCATGTCCGTGTGACCCGATAACGATCAACTCGGCCTTTAATCTGTCCGCCTCCTTGAGAATTGATTCAGCGGTCTGCCCCTGCACCATCAAAGCGGTTGCGTCCACTCCCATATCCCGGAATGCATGCACCTCGTTCTGTAACGCCACGTGTTCCTTGCGAAATTCCCGAGCTGCCTCGTCGCGCATGCTTTGTGGTCCAAGCTCGTAACCGGCGAAGTCAGGATCCGGTGCCGCAACATGGATAAGCCAAACCTTCGCGGAGAGAAATTGGTCAAATTTTTTAATCTCGGACAGCAAGATCGATGTGGCTTGCGAAAAATCGATAGCGATCAAAACCGTCGTCGGACCCTCCTTTCGATTAGTCAGCCGGTTTTACCAGATCTCCGATCGCTTCCTTGATATCGGTGAAGGTGAAGGTGAAGCCGCTTTCGAGAAGCCTTTTCGGAAGAACGGTCTGGCCCTCCAGGAGAAGCTTTGCCGCCTCGCCGAGCTGAAGTCTGAGGACGAAGGCCGGAACCCTCACAAAGGTCGTCTTATGGAGTGCGGCACCGAGGGCCTCCGTCAGGCCCTTATTTGTCGTCGGATTCGGGGCCGTGAGGTTATAGATCCCCTCATACCGGTCCCCGGCCATGACGGCAAAATAAGCTCGGACGAGGTCTTCAATGTGGACCCATGAGAACGGTTGATTCCCGTCGCCGATCATCCCGCCGAGCCCCATTCTGAAGGGCGTGAGCATCTTCGCCAGCGCCCCCCCGTCAGCCCCAAGGACCACGCCGAAGCGAAAGATCACGGTCCTAATCCCTGCATCGTTTGCCGTAATTGCAGTCCTTTCCCACTCGACAGCCAACTTGCCCAGGAAGTCCGTGGCATAGTCTGTGTCCTCTTCCGTATGGACCCCTTTGGTTTTGTAGATGCCGATGGCAGAGGTCGAGACGAAAAGACGGGGCTTCTTCCCCAGCTGTTTCAGCGCCCTGACAAGCTTCTCCGTAGTGCCGATTCTGCTGCTCGCGATAGTCTTTTTATACTCTTCGGTCCATCTGGCAGCAATGGTAGCTCCGGCAAGGTTAATCACGACATCGGCACCCTCTATCCCCGCTGAAAAGGCTTCGTCACTCAGGCCGAACTCGTCCCGGCCGAGCCTGACTACCCGCCAGCCCTTCGACTCGAAGGCCCTCGTGAGATGGCTTCCGATGAAGCCACTGGCTCCGGTCATAACGATCCGCATAGGCATTCCGGAATCATCATAGCAAAATGCGGGGTCCAAGTAAATGAATCCTTAGGGCCACGAGGGAAATGAGGCTGAGAAAAAGAGTGGGCACTCAAAGAAGATGCCGCGGCCACCGAGAACTTCCTTCATTTCACCGGATGGTATCCGGATCAATAGACAAGTTTCACCGCCTGAGGAGCAACGGTTATCTCGGCAGGGGTAAAGCCGAGATAATCTCCGTCAACCTGAACGGCGGCTCGACCCTCGATGCGGATCGCATCGGCCTTCAGATAGCTTATGTCACGAAACCCGAGATGGCCTCCCGCAACGATTCCGCAGACGTATCTGAGAACATCCCGGCGCTTCTTCCCTTCCATGATCACGAGGTGGAAATGAGGGTCGGTGAGGGCTGCATCGGGCGTCACCTGAAAATTTCCGCCGTATCTCGAGGCCTTGCCCACGATTGCCGAGTATCCTCTCCGGCTGTTTCCGTCCACAGAAAAGAGGAGGGGCTCGGGAGCATAGCTCAGGAGGGTCTTCAATCCGCTGAGGACATAGGCTGCCCGTCCCGAATATCTTTTCAGAGAAGAACGGAACCGATACACCGCCTCACCGTCAAATCCTATTCCCGCCATGAGGCAGAAATAACGGGTCACGCTCCCGGAAGGAGGATGATTGGCCGTTATCTTCCCGAGCGAGACGCTGCGGCCGCTTCCCTTTATCGCTCTGGCTACCGCCCCTTCCAGGATCTCGGGGATGCCGAGCTCTTTGGCGAGCACATTCGTGGTTCCCATCGGCAGGATCGCCATCGGGGTATCGGTATACGCCAACCCGTTCACCACTTCATTGAATGTGCCGTCTCCGCCTGCGGCAACGACAAGCGACAGACGATCACGCGACGCTTTTTTCGCAAGCTCCTCAGCCTCCCCCCTCTGCCTCGTGAGAGATATGGTCACTTCGTATCCTTTCGAACGGAAAAGGGCCGCTGCCTTTTCTATGCTTCTTGATGATGCCCGTCGCGCGGCCGGATTCGCTATGAGCAGGATCGATTCCTTCATGGAAGACATTATACTCTTTTTAGAGCGGAAGGCTTACCAGCATGAATGGGCCAAGGGACGAAAACGTCCCTACGTCATTGTCAACGAGAATGGCCACTCTAGCAGACGATGACAGGTTTATTCTCGAGATATGCGATGAGGGGTTCGGCATCAGCTTCCTCCCGCATGAAAAAAATCCTTCCTCCGCGGGAGTCTCCCCTCTCCTTTATCATGGGTATCCGGACATAACCGAGCGTCCGTGATGCGATGTAACCGGTCGTGTAATCGGGATCGTCGGACATGCATAGCTCCGCAAGCACACCGTCGCACGACGCAACCTTTGACGCAAGGATCAGTGCCTCTCTTACGGTTGCGGTGTTGATGCCCTCCCGCGAAAGCATTCTCGACAAGGCCCTTTCCCTGCCCCCCTCTATCCCGATCCTCGACACCCTCACTCCCCGCCCCCTGTCCGGTTCAATACGAACACCGGACAGCGCCCGTATCAATGACGCACCCCGCATGACCGTCCTGCCTGTCACCACCTTGATCCCTTTCTCTATCGCCTTCCGGGATATGCCGGCCTTGAAGAGCTCCGCACGAAGAACGGCCCGCGCGTCGAGGGGGGAATCGCACTGGCACGTCCTTACGGGCAGGAGAGGCACTTTGACCGGTTTCTCCCTCATCCTTTCGATAGTGAACAGAACCTCATCGGGCATACCCCTCGGGTGGTTCATAGCCCTCATGCCGTAATCTCTGAGAATTCTTTCTATCGCCTTTTCCCTGTAAAGGCCCTCAGCTCCGGATACGTGCATCGACCGAGAACGGGTAATTCTTCTCGATGCCCTCATTCTGACGCTCCAGAGGGCTTCCTCCGGCTTAGATCCGAGCTGTTTCCGTTTCTTTTTCTTTTCTTTTTCCTTAAGCATAATCCTCTAATCGGAACGGCTCAGGGCGATTTCTCATGGCGCAAGCCTGCATGGTCTGTATCGTCACCGGTCGTGAAAGAACCGAGGCGGTCTGACTGCTTCTGTTGCGTCGGTTATGGTGCGTCTCTATGTCTTGGCGGCATCATCATTCTTGAATCTTTCTTCGTATGCCTCAGGGCTTATTATCTTCATGCAGTCGGGGCAGATGCCGTGGGTAAAGGAAGCGTCTGAATGCTCCTTGATATAGACCTCGACCCTCTTCCAATATCCCTTATCATCGCGTATCTTCTTGCACCAGGCGCACATCGGGATCAATCCCCTCAAGGTCTTAATCTTGTCGAGTGCGTCCTGGAGTTCGAGAATGAGTTTTTCCCGTTCCTGCTCGGCTGACCTGCGCTCGGTTATATTCCGGTCAAAGGCGAGAATATATTTATGGTTTCCGAGTTCAAGGAGTCCGCCGTCAATCTCGACTGGGAAGACGGTGCCGTCTTTCCTTCGATGGGTAAGCTCTGCGGTAATCCACTCCCCCGTGAGCATTCGTTCGATACGCTCCGGGATTCGTTCTGCTACATCGGGGGTGTCAAGGTCTGCGATGTTGAGACCTACGAGTTCCTCGACGGTATATCCGTGCATTTTTGCAGCTGACCGGTTCGCATCGACGATTTGGCCTTTTTTCCCATCCTCGGCATCAAGGATGAAGATACCGTCACCCGCACTTTCGAAGAGCATCCTGTATCGGGTTTCGCTCTCGATCAACGCCTGTTCCGCCTTCTTGCGTTCACTGACGTCTCGGGCAATCCCCTGAATCCCCGCGACCTGTCCGTTCTTGATCACCGGGGTAACGTTGATTTCACAATGTCTCGATGTCCCGTCTTTTCCCATCATCTGCAGTGCCAGCTGTTTTACGCTCTGTCCGAAGACCGCCGCCTGAAAAGCCTCCTTCGCCTTTTGGGCTTCAGAGGGAAGGACGTACGTAATGAAATGATTCCCGATGATCTCTCCCGGGGCATAGCCAAACTGTTCCACTGCAGGAGAGCAATAGGTTATCACTCCCCGTAAGTCGATCTGGAAGATAGCATCCATGCTCGTCTCCGAGATGAGACGGAACCTTTCCTCACTGTCTTTCACCTTTTCCTCCGCACTCCGGCGGACGGCGATATCCCGTTGTAGCTCCTCATTCACCCTCGT
Source organism: Thermodesulfovibrionales bacterium (assembly GCA_035622735.1). NCBI lineage: Bacteria > Pseudomonadati > Nitrospirota > Thermodesulfovibrionia > Thermodesulfovibrionales > Thermodesulfovibrionales bacterium. The sequence goes on from DASPUT010000182.1 coordinate 14,748, forward strand.
AAGGTCTCCCGTACGTTCCCGCACCAGTTCTTCCAGACGTTCGCGGTATCTCCTCAGTTCCGCTTCGGCCCGCTTGCGATCAGTGATATCATGCCAGAGCGTCTGAAAGACCGTACGACCAGCCAGTTCCATGGTCTTCGTAATCACAAGGACATCCTGTATTTCGCCACCTTTGGCACGGTGCCGGACTTCAAATTCGGCACTCCCCCTGCGTAAGACTTCACTGATAGTGGCCCTTATCTCCTCCGGGCTCTGAAAGGGGTCGATATCGGAGATACGGAGCTTCGCGAACTCCTCCCGTGTGTAACCGAGCCGGCGGTGGGCAGTCTCATTGAATTCGACCACTTTCCCCTCGGCATCTATAATGAGGATACCGTCCGGAGACCGCTCGAATATCGCCCGATAGCGGGCTTCCACTCCAGGGATGTCGTTCCTCTTTTTTTCCCCCTCACCTTCGCATGAGGGTTGCTGCCCCATTTCTTTTTCTCTATTTCCCTGGAGATCCATCTAAAACCAACCACCTCTCCTTTGAAGAGATTCCGCCTGCGAGAATGTAATGACTGCGTGATTCTTATATTTCTATGATTATTTATTATTCTATCACGGAATATTAGCCTGTCAATCGGAAATCCGGCGATGAAGGCACCGCGCGGCAAAGGAACCGAATCTCCCCCAGGAAATCTTGTCTCGCTGTTCGCTAGAGGTCTTCGCTTTTAGACACCCTTGAACTTTGCTCTCGGTTTTGATAGGATTCTGGACGATATGGGACCGTTAGAGTATATCTACTACCTCGGCTATTCCTTTAAGAAATCACTGGACGTAAAGAAAGAGAAGAGACTGCCGAAGAGGGTTGTGAGTGTGGGAAACATGACGGTCGGCGGGACGGGAAAGACACCGGCAGTCATCGCGATTGCGGAAAGGGCACGGGGATACGGCTACAGACCCTGCATCCTCACGCGGGGATACGGCGGGAAGGCGAAGGGACCCTGTTTTGTGAGCAGGGGGGACGGAGCCCTGATCGGAGTCGATGAGGCGGGTGATGAACCGGTGCTCCTGGCTGAGCGGTTGAGGGGTATTCCCGTTGTGAAGGGAAAAGACAGATTCGCTGCAGGAATGTTCGCCCTTCAGTCCCTGAACCCAGAGCCCGAGCTATTTATTCTCGATGACGGTTTCCAGCACAGGAAGCTCTACCGTGATAGAAACATCCTCCTCGTTGACAGTACCAATCCGTTCGGAAACGGTAAACTCCTCCCCTTGGGGAGACTGCGCGAGCCCCTCAGTGAAATGAAGAGGGCCGACATCATCGTGATAACAAAAACATCTCATACGTTTCACAAGGTGTCCGGTCTCTCGCCCGATGGCATGCCTTGCGTATCGCTCCCGCCATCGCCTTCGGCTGAAGAGACCACACGGTCTCTTCTGAGCGAGATAAAAAGATACAGTCCTTCGGCAACGGTATTCCTCTCAGGCAGCATTCCGACGGGGCTAAAAAACCTTTCAGGCTCGGTCTTCCCTCCTCACCTCCTCTCCGGCAAGAGGGTATTCGGTTTCTGCGGTATCGGGAATCCCGATTCCTTCCGGAAGACATTGATGAGCGTCGAGGCAGACGTGAGAGACATGGCGGTCTTCAGAGATCATATCAGATACAGTGGACGTCATATCCGGAAGATCTGGCAGGATGCGCGGAAATGCCGTGCAGACTGGATTGTCACAACAGAAAAGGATATAATGAAGCTCACAGGACTCTCTCTCCCGGATGAGCTCAGGGAGAGTCTCGTTTCCTTGGGAATCGAATTTGTTATCGATAACGACTTCTTTGAGAAGACATTCAGGGAGGAGTAGATGATCAGGTACATAAACGTCAAGAGCCGGACGCGGAATGAATTTATTGACATATCAGATAAGATCCAGGAGGCCATTAAGGAAGAAGGGATAACGAGCGGAATCTGTTACATCTACGTACCTCATACTACCGCGGGCGTCACGATCAATGAGGGCGCCGACACCTCTGTCCAACGTGATGTCCAGAGTGCCTTCAGTAAACTCATACCCGTCGAAGCGGACTACTATCATCGTGAGGGAAATGCCGACGCCCATATCAAGTCGACCCTTGTCGGCGTTTCAGAATTCGTCTTCATAGACGAAGGGAAACTCCTTCTCGGGACGTGGCAGGCCGTATACTTCTGCGAGTTTGACGGACCGAGACATAGGCGAGTGGCGATCAAGCTTCTCAAGACAGCCTGAGTTATCACCGGGCCGCTCGCCCTTTTCCTCCCGCCCGAAAAAGACCTCCCGGAGCGCTCCCACCGATGACAGATAAGACCGGAAATACCTATTGATTCCGATTTCCTTCCGCTCTGTTTTTGCTTCCCTTTTCGGGAGAAAATGAGTAAAATAAAAGATTCTCTTTTGGGAGGTGTGAAGATGCCAAGAAAGAACTATTTTTTTACCTCTGAGTCGGTCACCGAGGGACACCCTGATAAAATAGCTGATCAGATCTCCGATTCGATACTCGACGCAATCATCGGCAGAGACCCTCTCTCCCGGGTCGCCTGTGAGACCCTTGTTACGACCGGTCTTGCCTTTGTCGCGGGGGAAATAACGACCTCCGTTTACGTAGACATTCCGTCCATCGTGAGAGAGACGATACGGGATATCGGATATACGAGGGCAAAATACGGATTCGATTACGAGACCTGTGCGGTCATTACCTCCATACACGAACAGTCCTCCGACATAGCGATGGGGGTCGATCCCGGGGGCGCCGGCGATCAGGGACTGATGTTCGGTTTCGCCTGTAATGAGACGCCGGAGTTGATGCCCCTCCCGATCATGCTCGCCCATAAACTCGCGATGAGGTTGACGGAGGCGAGAAAGACCGATGTCCTTGGCTACCTGAGACCCGATGGTAAGACCCAGGTCACCGTTGAGTACCGCGACGGGATGCCGCACAAGATCGACACCATCGTGGTCTCATCCCAACACAGTCCGGACGTGACCCTGAAAGAGATGAAGGAGGATATCATCGAGAAGGTCATAAAGCCTGTCGTTCCCCGGGAACTCCTTGACGAGGAGGTTATTAAGTACCACATCAATCCGACCGGTCGTTTTGTCGTCGGCGGACCGATGGGAGACACGGGGCTTACCGGCAGAAAGATCATCGTCGACAGTTATGGCGGCGTGGGAAGCCATGGCGGCGGATGTTTCTCGGGAAAGGACCCCTCAAAGGTAGACCGTTCAGGGGCATACATGGCTCGTTACATAGCAAAAAACCTTGTCGCCTCAGGCATCGCCGACAGGATCGAGGTCCAGATAGCGTATGCGATCGGCGTCCCTGAACCGGTATCGTTCTTTGTCGATACCTTCGGGACCGGAAAGATTCCGAATGAAAAGATTATATCCATCATCAAGAAGAATTTTGAACTCACGCCGAAGGCGATCATCGAAAGCCTGAATCTGAGGAGACCGATATACAGGAAGACCGCTGCGTACGGACATTTCGGTCGCAACGATGACGGCTTCACATGGGAAAAAACGGACAAGGCCGCGTCTCTGAAGAAGGATGCGGGACTCTGAGTCTCTGAGATTTCAGACAGTTAACCGGGAGACCGAAGTCTATAGTCCGGGAATACAACAAGCGGAGGATACATGGTGCGACATGATGTAAAGGATATTCTGTTGGCTAAGAAGGGGAAACTGCGGATCGAGTGGGCCGCCCGAGAAATGCCCGTCCTGAAGAGCATCGCCGAGAGGTTCATAAGAGAGAAGCCCCTCAAGGGAATACGGGTGGCTGCGTGCCTGCACGTAACGACGGAGACGGCGAGCCTCATGGAGGCCTTGAAGGCCGGAGGCGCCGAAGTCGCCCTCTGCGCTTCGAATCCTCTCAGCACTCAGGACGATGTGGCCGCATCGCTCGTGAAGAATTCGGGCATTTCAGTCTTTGCGATAAAAGGCGAAGATACGAAGACCTACTACCGGCATATCAAGGACGCCCTTTCCTCCCGGCCCCAGATAACCATGGATGACGGCGCTGATGTCGTTTCGACACTCCACAAGGAAGCGCGATCTATGCTGAAGGGAGTCATCGGGGGGACAGAGGAGACGACGACCGGGGTAATACGGTTGAAGGCCATGGCAGCCGACGGAGCCCTCGCCTATCCGATCATTGCGGTGAACGATGCGTATACGAAGCATCTCTTTGACAACCGCTACGGCACGGGACAGAGCACCATGGACGGCATCATTCGGGCCACGAACCGACTCATTGGGGGCTCGGTATTCGTCGTCTGCGGATACGGGTGGTGCGGGAGAGGCGTAGCGATGAGGGCGAAAGGGCATGGCGCGAAGGTCGTTATCACAGAAATCGACCCCCTGCGTGCGCTCGAGGCGACGATGGATGGGTACGAAGTGATGCCTGTTCGCGACGCCGCGCGCGTCGGAGATATCTTCGTCACGGCGACAGGCGATATCAATGTCATTTCGAAGGACTGTTTCCGAGTCATGAAGGACGGAGCGATCATCTGCAATACCGGACATTTCAACGTCGAGATTGACATCGAAGGTCTGAAGAAGATGTCAAAGGCAAGAAGGATCATACGGGACTATGTCGAGGAATTCACCCTCAGAAACGGCAAGAGGATTTATCTCCTCGGTGAGGGTCGCCTCATAAATCTCGCGGCAGCAGAGGGGCATCCGTCTGCGGTCATGGACATGAGTTTCGCGAATCAGGCGCTCTGCGCCGAGTATATGGTCAGGAACGCAAAGAGGCTTGAAAAGAGAGTGTACAGCGTTCCTGAAAAGATCGATAAGGAGATCGCGCGCCTCAAATTGAAGGCGATGGCGATAAAGATAGATACGCTCTCTGCTGAACAGAAGCGATACCTCAAGAGCTGGGAGATGGGCACCTAACGGTAACCGTCAAGGGGGGCATCGCCCCCCTATTCATCTTCCCGGGACTCGTTTTATGCAATAGGACTTCCAGTCCGAGCATCCCTGCTTTGCGCCGGTAAGTCCTCTGTCCCGATCTGCTCATTCGCAGCCGATCCCCTCTTTGGAATGAGACAAGCTTCTTTAGGCTCATGAAACAATGTATGGAAAAGCACGCGGCGGCATCTTCAATACAAGCTTCGGCACCCTGATGTTTTCCATTTTGGAATAATACTGCTTCTCCTCTTTTGTGATCCGCATCACCTATGGCAGTCCCGTCATCTGATAAGCTCTATTTACGCCCTCAGCGGGCATTACATAAAAAATACCGCACATGATTATGAACGTAATTTCATCTTTTTTTTTCCGCGAATCTGCTATAAGTATGAAAAGAAGTTGGCTGAGGTTTTGAAACGTAGGGGGAGATTGGGAGAAGGGCGAAAAGAGTACCTGTCAGCATTCCAGGATAACCTTTAGTCGGAAAAGGAGGGATTATGTTTAGGAAAATCTTCGTGACAGCATTGATAGTTGTTGCCGGCGTTCTTGCGTTCGGTGCGGCACTGGCTTATGCCCATTCGGGCGGTACGGGCGATGTCCTTGCCTATGCGTATTATGATGTCAGGGGTGCCGCGAACTATATGGTCGTCAACAATTCGGCGACGACAGCGCCGGGATGCACGATGCCCTTGCCGCACCACAAGAAGGTCTTCACGTACACTCCTGTTGTGTCGCCCGTGGTCAGTTGTGACCCGGCAAAAGCGAAACCGATCGGTGTAGGCAGCATCGCCCTTGGCGGAGATATGATAGACGTGGCCGTGAAAATCGGGCCCTTTGAAGAACCCGTTGACGTCTCAATCGGTTTATTCGCTGCGTCCTTTGACGCTAAGGATATATACTTCCTCAATATCTTCAACCAACTCACGTCGCTGCAGGAGGAAATTGACGAAGACCAGAATGCGCAAGTCGCTGCCGATCACGGTCCTGGCGATGGCAATAGCCATGGCAACAACCCAAAACCGAAGAAGAATTTCAGGAAGCTCATCCCCTGGAAAAATGATGTGCTTACGATAGACGAGACGGTATTTCAAGGCGACCTGACGGATCTGCCTCCGGGACTGTATGTCATTGTCCTGAATGTCACTCGGGTAAGCCCGTCGGATGACAATTTTGATCGCTTCTACCGCTGGGTGACGTATTTCATCGTTCCCGATCCGGCATTATGAGAGAAGAGAAATAAAACTTCGGGATTCGCTGTCCCGATCACCTCGGGGCAGCGAATCGCCTTTCTATCGCAGACAGCTTACGCCCACGGGGTACCCCCATCCATAATGCTGTGCTCATCCCACATGAACCAGCTGCCGGAATCAGAAAGGAAGAGATGGGTATTCGAGAAGATCGCATAGCGTTGCCGCTCCGCTTTGATCAGCCTTTCAACGAGAGCCTTCACCTTTCGGGACTGCGTCTTTTCTGAAAGTCTCTCACAGAGTTCTATGCCTTCCCTCTCCATCTCCATCGCAATCTTCAAGGCGTCCACTTCATCCGTAGTTCTCTTGATCCTGCCAAGGAGTATCTCACCGGTCTTTTCAAAGAGGGTCCTTATCTTGTTCATCGGACGTGCAACATCACGGATTCTGATACCGCGTATCTCGGCGATGCAACGAAAGTCATCGACCTGTTTTTTCTCATCCTCAATCATCGATAGGAACATCCTCTTCCCGACCGGGTTTTTCGTTTTCTCCGCTGCCCGCTGGTAAAATCCCGTTTTCGCTGCGATCACCCCCTCGATGATATCGGGATCCCCGCATCCTGGCGACGATTTTGCCGGAGTATGGCATTTCTTGCATCCATGGGAATTTCTTGACGTCCGTATCATACTCCCTCCTCATCTTTCTAAAAATTTTGTAGATCATTGAGCAAATATCGTTCCATGAATGGATCTTCTTGTTTTTGAATATATTATTCTCAATCTCTCGTTGTCCAGCTATGAAATATCTTTCAGAGGCTGCAGAATTTGGCATGCAGTTTCATTCAAGAACAGAAGCATGGCTCGCTGCCCCCGCCGGGGAAGAATAATAATGCCGCCAGATGCCGGTCTTCCGGCCCCTTTCCGAGAGACCAACGGCTCCAAGAGCAAAATATGATAAAATAACGATGAAGCACAATATATATGTGGTCCTCCTCTACGAGACTATAAGCATGCCGAAAACAAACCTTAAGGCCTTCTCCGGACAGGAATTGGAGTCCCTCTTCCGTGAGTGGGACCTGCCCGCTTTCAGGGCGAGACAGTTCCTTCACTGGATATACGAAAGGCATGCCGTCTCCATAGAGGGTATTACCGAATTCTCAAAAGACCTCAGGGAAAAACTCGCCGAGAAGGCATATGTGAGCAACCTCGCTCTCCTTGAGAAACGGATAGCAGATGATGGAACCGAGAAATTTCTTTTCGGACTCGAGGACGGAGAGAGCGTAGAGAGTGTCCTCATTCCCGATGACAATCGTTTGACCCTCTGCATCTCTTCCCAGGTCGGTTGTGCGATGCGGTGCCGTTTTTGCATCACCGGAAAGCTCGGTCTCAGGAGGAACCTCAGGGCTTTCGAAATTGTCGATCAGATAATCTCGGCAAATAGGCTTATTTCACCGAGGAGAATCACCAATGTCGTGCTCATGGGAATGGGAGAGCCCCTGGCGAATTTTGATGAGGTCGTTCAGGCCTTATGGCGAATAAGGGAACATCTGAAGATCTCCAAACGGCGGATAACCCTGTCGACAGCAGGTATTGTCGCCGGCATCAGAGAGCTTCCCGAGAGAGCGCCTCGGATCAACCTCGCAATATCGTTGAATGCCACTACGGATGCGGTGCGGCAGCGCATCATGCCGGTTGCCAAGGCGAATCCGATCACTGCGTTACTCGACGCGTGCCGGAGATTCCCGCTTCAACGGGGAAGAAGGATAACGTTTGAGTATGTCCTCCTGAAGGGCGTAAATGACACCTCAGAAGATGCGAAGAGGCTTACCGCTCTCTTAAAGGGCATACCGGCAAAGGTGAACCTCATACCATTCAACCCCCATGAGGGTTCAGAGTTCCAGAGACCGGACGATGAAAGGGTCTTTTCCTTTCAGGCGATACTCATGGCGGGGAACCTTACCGCTTTTGTCAGGAAGAGCAAGGGAGCGGATATCCTCGCGGCATGCGGACAACTGAAGGCGGGATACCGTTAGGAACCGATAAAGGTGTTGACCATTCTTATGAGTTCTTGGGTCTGTATCGGCTTCGCGAGATAGGCATTCGCCCCTATCGCCATCGCCCTGTCCTTATCCTCCTTTGCTCCCTCGGTGGTTATGATGATTATCGGTATGTCTTTGTAGGACGGATTGTTTCTCACAAGGCTGACGAGTTTCAGACCGTCCATGACCGGCATGTTTATGTCGGCGAGGATGAGGTCTACCGGCTCCGATGAAAGTTTCTTCAGGGCATCGACGCCGTCTGTCGCCTCAATGACCTTCGTATTGGCTATGCGTTTCATCGCAAAGGTTATGAGCTGCCGCATGGTGGGTGAATCTTCAACAACAAGGATGTTCGGCATCGTACCTCCTATCGGTTCGGCTTCTCTTTGAGAAGCTCGAGGAAGCTCTGTATCGTCGTCAGTTTCCTCTCCGACTGCGAATAGAGCCTTGAGGAAAAGATGGCTGTCGCGGCATGCCCCGCAAGAAGGTGAAACAACTCGTAGTCGACGTTCGTGAAGCCCTCTTTCTGTTCGAGAAGGGAGAATATGGCGATGACTCCGATGACGTGTTCTTTTATCTTGAGGGGGATACAGACTATCGGCATTCCCCCGGCGACGCTGCCCTCGCTGTTGATGTCAGGAGAGAAATAACTCTCCCCGCCCTTTGCGACCGTCCCGATAATACCCTCTCCGATCCTGGACCGCGGAATCGACTCGACGGGAGTGCCCTCCGCGGCAACGGGAACAAGGTCATTCGTCTTTTCATCCATGAGAAATACGGCAAAGACCTCCGACCCGATAAGATTGATTACAATCTCGAGTACAATTCTCAGCACCTCGTTGAAGTCGAGTGTAGAATGAAGCTGGTAACTCGCGACATAGAGGTTGGCAAGTGCGTTATTCTGTTCCTCCACTTCAAGATACTTTGATGCGAAGTCCTTGTTCTCGTCCTCAACCTGCCGGTAACGCTCCATAATTGCGTGCAGCTCTTCTTCGAGAGCCCTGACACGCTCCTCCCAGACCTTCGTCTTCGCGTCATCGGAGGAACGCTGGATAGCGTCTTCCATCTCGTTCAGTTTCTGCCTCAGCCGTTCATTTTCCTTGAGGAGTTCCTTTGTGAATTCCTCGCCCTTCCTGAATATCTGGAGAAACTCGTCGGCTTTGTTCACTATCCCCGGTTCTTTTTCCATGTTGCGTCCTCTTTGCTCATCACTACCCTCGTTATCTCCATCGGTATTTCATCCAGAGGGAGGACCCTGTCGACAGCCCCTGTCTTTATCGCTTCCTGAGGCATGCCGAAAACAACGGATGTCTTCTCCGATTCTGCTATAGTATACCCGCCTTTCCCCTTAATTTCCACTACCCCTTTCTTGCCGTCTTTCCCCATTCCGGTCAAAACAACGCCCATAGTCGTAGCACCAAAGCGCTCTGCCGCCGACGCCATCATGACGTCCACCGACGGGGTATAGGCGTCTCCCGCCGTAGAACTCTTCAACATGATGCGGACGTCCCGATTTTTCTCTTTCACTATCATGTGACAGCCTCCGGGGCAGATGAGCGCCGTTCCCTTCTCCACGGTGACGTCTTCGGCAGCCTCCTTCACCCTGATCATCGAAAGCCTGTTGAGCCTTTCAGCAAAGGGGCCGGTGAAGCCCTTCGGCATATGCTGGCTGATCAGGATTGCTGCGGGAAAGTCTGCCGGGAGACTCGTGAGAATCACCTGGATCGCAGCGGGTCCTCCGGTCGAAGCCCCGATGGCGACTACATCGATATCGTGGAATCGGGCCGTCCGTCTTGACGGCTCATCCTTCACCGAAGAGGCAGAGAGATCCTGCCGGACAATATCCCGATAGAGACCGAGGTTGTCCGTCTTCAGGTCTCTTATTCCCCTCACCTTCTCGAGGAGATCGTCCTGAATGCGAAGGAGATCTGCTGAAGCCCGCTGAGAAGGTTTCGGAATAAAGTCCGCCGCTCCTAATTCGAGCGCGGTGAAGACGGTCTTCTTGTCGGAGTAAGAGCTGACCATAATCACCGGAGTCGGTCTTTCCTTCATGAGCCACCGGAGGAAGGTGAAACCGTCCATCTCGGGCATCTCGAAATCAAGGGTGATCATGTCCGGCTTCAGCCTCAGCGTCTTGGCCATTGCCTCTACGCCGTTCGTAGCGATGCCGGCAATTTCGATCTCCCCGTCTGTCTCGAGCATGCCTTTTATCGTCTGCCTGCTGTACGGCGAATCATCGACAACAAGAACCCTTATCTTCTTTGCCATTCAGACACACTCCCCGGGCAACGGTTTATGGTACACCATATCATTTTTTAGGTGGACCAGGGAAAAAAGGGTCGAGACATTCATGAGGGATTCTGCGTGGCCGAGCAGGAGATACCCCCCGTTTGTGAGCCTGTTATAAAAATTATCTACAACCTTTTTCCGCGCATCGTGGTCAAAGTAGATGAAGACGTTTCTGCAGAATATGACGTCCATTTGGCCGATGAACTTCACCCTGAGCGGATCCATGAGATTGAGATAGCAGAAATTCACAAGCTGTTTTACCTTATCGGAGATGGTGTACAGTCCGTCCCCTTCCCTGAAGTACTTATTCGCAAAATACGGCTCGGTACACCTGAAGGAATTCTGCCGGAAAACGCCGCGCCTTGCCGTTGCGAGAACCCGTTGATTGATGTCACTGCCGAGAATCTCGATGTCCCACCCTTCGAGGTCGCCCCGTTCAAGGATGAGCATCGCAAGCGTATAAGGCTCTTCGCCGGTGGAACAGCCGGCAGACCAGATCCGGATCTTCTTGTTCCGGCGGCTGTTCTTCAGATCGGGGAGAATCTCCTCGCTGAATGCCCTGAGCTGATTCTGCTCCCGGAAGAAGTAGGTCTCATTCACGGTCAGGAGGTCGATGACCTCCGTCATCTCTTCTGTTCTCTTCTTATCGTAGAGGAGCAGCCGGTAGTAATCCCTGAAGTCATCAAGATGATGTAGCTTCACCCTCCTCGACAGTCTCCTCTGGATAAGAAAGTGCGACGAGTTGTCAAAGGATATGCCGCAATAGTCTCTTATGAGGTCCCTGATGAGCCTGAATGCATCCGCGGAAAGCGGTATGAGTTCACCCCTGTCGGTCTGCCTATCGAACATGAAACCGTTCCTCAATAACCCTCTTCACGGCAGGGTCAACCTCGCTATCATAGAGGCCCTCAATCTCGGTCCGCACCCTGTCAGACACCTTCCCGCAGAGCGCTTCCACGGCCGATATCCTTGTGGCCCAGTCGGCATCTTTAAGAAAGGGGAGGACCGTTTCTTCAATCCCGTCAAAGGCGGAAAGCGCGTGAAGTGCCGTTCTCCGTATCTCGACATCTCGGGAACCGAGCATCCCGGTCAGTGCTTCCCTGGCCCCTTCCCCCCCGATCCTCCCAAGCGCCTCCATTGCCGCAGTAACGACAAACCCGTTATTATCGGAAAGCAGGCCTGTGAGAGGCGTCAGGGCCCTCCCGTCTCCCAGCATTCCCAGTGAACGCGCGGCTGCCGCCCTCACGCCGTCATCCGAATCGGACACGAGAAGACTCAGGGATTCAAATATCCCCTCGCCGTTGAGAGACCCCAAACTGAGGGCTGCCGCCGCCCTGACGTCCGAATTCTCGTCTGTCAGGGCGAATCTGAGGTACCTGACGGAATCGGCACACTGTATCGTGGAAAGCGCCTCGACAACGGCTCCTCTCACCGATACTGCCTCGTCTTTCAAGGCAAACCCGAGGGCCGATACGGCATCCGTAGCAGAGATGCGACCGAGTATCAGTGCCGCGTTCCTTCTCAGAGCCGGCCTGCCGTCCTTGAGGTCCTCTATGAGCACGTTGATCTGGAGACCTTCCCGGAGTTTAGAGAGGGCCTTAACCGCAGCCTCCTGCACATCTTCGTAGGGGTCGAGGAGCAGCTTCTGCATCCGCTCTATTGACCTCGCCTCCCCGATATTGGCAAGCCCAGCCACTGCCAGAGCCCTCACATGTCCATCTCTGTCATCAAGGTATCGCTCGAAAATGGGATGGTAGAGCGGAGATGCTATGACTGAAGCAGCCTCGGTAACAAATCTCCTCCGGTACTCGTTATCAGACTCGAAGAGCGGGATAAGACATTCAGGCCTCTTCCTACCCATGGAGATGAGAGCTTCCCTTACCTCCTCGCCGAGTTCCTCCTCTTCGGAGAGATCGAGGAGGGGATCGAGCGACCCCTCGTCTTGGACCAATCCGAGGAGGACTATCGCAGCTTTCCGCGCCGTTATCTTCTTCCCCCGCGCATGGGAAAGAAGGATGCCGAGGACGTCCCGGCCGCAGACCCTCGATATCGATTCGGAGATAACCTCTGCAGGTATTCCGTTACGGTAGAAAGCAGCCAGGGCCTTCACGGTTTCTTCCTGGATCGACTTCGCCTTGTCCTTCAGGAGCGGAACTATATGCTCCAACGTTTCAACTGCCGAAAAAAGGGCGAGGGACTTCAGCACGGGTTCTCTCAGTTCCCTGATCGAGAGGGCATCGACGAGCGCAGGGATAGCACTTCTGTCTCCTATCCTTCCGAGTGCCTCGGCAGCCGGAAACGCAACCCAGACATCCCCGGCCTTGAGAATCTCGACGAGCTCGCCGACTACCTCCGGCCCCGCAAGCTGGCCGAGGTGCTCAACGGCAGACGCCCTGACATTATCGTCACTATCCTTCAACGATCGTAAGAGCAGAGGAAGGGCATCTCTATCCTTTGTCTCTCCGACAATATCGATAATGAATTTCCTCACATCTCCGTTCGGCGTATCGAATTCCTTTATGAGATACGGGGTGGCCTTCTTGCCCAATTTCACGAGGATTTCGATAGCGGAATTCCGCGCCCCGACATCCTCTTCGCGGTAGAGGAGTTTGAAGATGCCGCTTATATACCATTGCAGGGGACAATCCGAGATGAGTATCTGTGAGGCGGTCTTCCTGACACGCCAGCTCTTATCCTCAAGGGCGCGGAGGAGGAGAGGTATCGCCTCCTCGGAAGGTTTCCCCCTGAGCCCCTCCAGGGCACTTCTCCTCACCTCACCATCCATGTTAGCGAGAAGCCGTCTTATTTCCTGCATCGATAACCCCCATGGTTTTCACCACCTCTTCTATCTGCAACTTCTCTTCCGATGTGAGCAGCGTCTCGACATTCAGCAGGATGATAATCCGATCTCCTTTTTTTGCGAGACCCGTCAGGTACTCCGCCCTCAACCCCCTCACAATCGAGGGAGGGCCGGCTTCTTCGCCGGGATGTACATCGATAATCTCCTTCACGCCGTCTACGAGGAGTCCGACTTTTTCGCTCCCCAAACGGACGACGATAATACGCGGATTCGGCGTCGGAACGCTGATACCAAGGCGTAACCGGAGATCCAGGAGGGGTATCACATCCCCCCTGATATTGATGAGTCCGGAAAAAAATGCGGGCAGCTGAGGCAGATGGTAGATCCGTTGAGTTCTCAAGATCTCCACCGTCTTCTCGATGTCGATGCCGAACTCATCTCCCCCGATCATGACAACAGCTATTTTCCTCATATCATTCCCTTTTCCCGGTCACCGGTCTCCACCGAAAATCATGATACCGGCACGCATCCTACTGGTTTATAAGAGGAACCGCCTTAAATGCGCCCCCGTCCTTTCTCAACGATTCGATCTCGTTCCTGAGATTGCCGAAGGAGAGCGCAAGATCTTCGATGTCTTTCACCACGGTCGTTCTCGCCTTCTCCATCTGTTCCGCAGCCACGACAAGCCCCTCATTGGTGCGCTGCAGCTC
>DASPUT010000183.1 GCA_035622735.1 Thermodesulfovibrionales bacterium
CGGTATCTCCTATCCCTTCAGACAGCAGTATTCCGAGACCGACAGAACTCTTTATCATGCCGGTAAAGAGAGGTCCCGCCTCTGATATTCCGACGTGTAGAGGGTACCTGAATGAGCGCGAAAAGAGCCTGTATGCGTCAACGGTAGTCGGCACATTCGATGCCTTGAGCGAGACTTTTATATCTCTGTAGCCCAGCCCTTCGAGGATGTTTATATGCTCGGCTGCGCTTTCCACTAAGGCCTCAGGTGTCGGATGGCCGTACTTCGCGAGAAGCTTCTTTGTCAGGGAGCCCGCATTTACTCCTATCCGGATAGGGATCCTTTTCTCCCCGGCGGCCGAGACGACTTCCGCAACCTTCCATTTTGCCCCGATGTTGCCGGGATTAATCCGCAGCCCGTCGACTCCCTGCCGTATAGCTTCGAGGGCCAACCTCCAGTCGAAGTGTATATCCGCGATTACGGGGATCGAGGCGGATTTCTTAATCTTTCCTATGGCCTCCGCAGCCGCCATATCGGGCACCGCTATCCTTATGATCTCGCAGCCGGCCTCTGCAAGGGCTCGGATCTGTTTTCCCGTTGCCTTTGCATCCCTCGTATCAGTCTTCGTCATCGATTGAACGGAAATAGGGTACCCACCCCCAACGGGTACACTGCCCACGTGTATTACCTTTGTAGTTCTTCTCTTCTTAACCAACGTCATCATCCCTTTCTGCTGATTTCCATCGCCCTGAAATTACCCTTATTCTCAACCCCTTGTTCCTCTTTTCTCTCTGTACGCTTTCACCGCTTCAGCGTGTTCCCCGAGGGTGACGGAAAACGTATGGGTGCCATCTTGGTTCGAGACAAAGTATAGATACGGGACATCAGAAGGGTTCAGCGCCGCCCTGATGGATTTGAGACCGGGCGATGCGATGGGGCCCGGCGGCAGTCCTTTTATGAAATAGGTATTATAGGCAGTCTTCTTCAGGAGGTCGGCCTTCGTGATCCTCTCTTTCGAACTCTTCACGCCGTAAATGGCGGTCGGATCTGCCTGGAGAAGCATGTGCTTCTTGAGTCTGTTATAATACACACCGGCGATGACAGTCCGTTCGCCCTCGGAGATCGCCTCTTTTTCTACGATGGACGCCATGGTCAGCACCTCTTTTTCGGAGACATTCAGTTCCATCTGTCGCATCATCATCTCTTCGTCGAACTGGTCTCTCATGCGGTTCAGCATGAGGATAAGCACGTCCTTGGCATCGAGCCCCTTCGGAAACCTGTACGTATCAGGGAAGAGGTAGCCTTCGAGGGACGGGGCATCCACATCGAAGGCCTCCAGGAACTCCCTGTCTGTGCATAATTTCTGAAATTCGGCTGGTTCCGTGCCTATCACCGAAGAAAACTTTTCCCCTATCTCCCAGAGGGAATCGCCCGGAATAACGGTGATTTCGTATTCGATGATCTTCCCCTTGCGGATCGCGTTAAATATCTGGAGCGGGCTCATTGAACCCCAGAGCGGATAGAACCCTGCCTTGATCTTCCTGTCTGCGCCCGTGACCCTGCCGAGAAGGAGGAAAACCCATTTGTCCCTCAATATGCCTTTTTCAGACAAGCCTTCGACAATCTCTTTGAAAGAGGATCCTCTCTTTATTTCAAACTCCATCGACTGGTTGCCGAAGGGAAGAGGCATGACGAGTTGAAGAGCAGAATAAACGAGGAAGACAACCAAAAGCGAAGCCGCCATGATGATTATATTTCTTTTCATCTAAATTTAGGATGCCAGAAAAAGACAGCCCCTGTAAAGTGGAAGCAGAGATGGAATCCATCGCGTAAGGCTCATCCTGTCCGCATCCCCCCGATACTCCTTCAGGAAATGAGAGAGGCGACCGGTGAATTCACCGGTCGCCTCTCGAATCACGGGATATTGCTTTCTCCTAATACATGCCTTCCATGCCGCCGCCCGGCATAGGCGGCATCTTCTTTTCCTCTTCCGGGATTTCGGAAACCATCACGGATGTCGTCAGCATGAGCGAAGCGACTGACGCTGCGTTCTGAAGGGCGGTTCTCGTTACCTTCGTCGGATCGATAATCCCGGCCTTCATCATATCGACATACTCCTCGCTCTGAGCGTCAAACCCATAGTTTACGTCTTTTGAGCCTTTCACCTTTTCAACAATTACGGAACCTTCGACTCCCGCATTATTGACGATCTGGCGTATAGGCTCTTCGAGGGCCTTCATAACAATGCCAACGCCGATCTTCTGGTCATGGTTATCGAGCTTAAGATTCTTCAGTGAAGGGAGGCACCTCAGGAGCGCAATTCCGCCTCCCGGGACTATCCCTTCCTCCACAGCGGCCCTCGTTGCATGGAGTGCGTCTTCGACCCTCGCCTTCTTCTCCTTCATCTCCGTTTCGGTCGCGGCGCCGACGTTAATCACCGCGACACCTCCGACGATCTTCGCGAGACGTTCCTGGAGTTTCTCCCGGTCGTAATCGGACGTCGTCTCTTCAATCTGCGCCTTAATCTGCTTAACCCTGCCCTGGATCTTCGCATGGTCGCCTGCGCCTTCAACAACTGTTGTGTTCTCCTTATCAACGGTGATCTTCTTTGCCCTTCCGAGGTCAGAGATCTTGATGCTCTCGAGCTTGATACCCAGGTCCTCGGATATCATTGTGCCGCCGGTGAGAATTGCGATATCCTCGAGCATCGCCTTTCTCCTGTCCCCGAATCCAGGGGCCTTTACAGCGCAAACCTGAAGGGTGCCGCGGAGTTTATTTACGACGAGTGTAGCGAGTGCCTCGCCTTCCACGTCCTCTGCGAGGATGAGAAGGGGCTTGCCCATCTTTGCGGTCTGCTCGAGTATCGGGAGAAGATCCTTCATGCTCGATATCTTCTTCTCGTTGATGAGGATAAACGCATCGTCAAGATTACATTCCATCCTCTCAGGATCGGTTATAAAGTATGGAGATATGTACCCGCGGTCAAACTGCATTCCCTCTACTACATCGAGCGTTGTCGCCATGCTCTTTGCCTCTTCCACGGTAATAACCCCGTCTTTTCCGACCTTGTCCATCGCCTCTGCGATAAGTTCCCCGATGGACGGATCGTTATTCGCCGAGATGGTCCCGACCTGCGCAATCTCCTTCTTATCCCCCACCTGCTTGCTGAGTTTTTTCAGGTCTTCGAGAACGACTTCAACGGCTTTCTCGATTCCCCTCTTCAGATCCATCGGGTTTGCGCCAGCAACGACATTCTTTATCCCCTCCCGGTAAATTGCATGCGCAAGGACCGTCGCCGTTGTAGTTCCGTCACCGGCAACATCTGAAGTTTTCGATGCGACCTCCCTCACCAGCTGCGCACCCATGTTTTCCCATGGGTCCTTGAGCTCTATCTCCTTCGCAACCGTAACGCCGTCCTTCGTGATGGTCGGCGCCCCGTATTTCTTATCCAAAATCGCGTTTCTTCCCTTCGGCCCAAGAGTCGCCTTGACCGCATTCGTGAGCATGGTGACACCGCTCAATATCGCTCTCTGAGCTCCTTCATCAAATAATAGTTGTTTAGCCATAAATAACCTCCTTTATTTTCTTATTTCTCCAGAATTCCTAATATGTCTTCTTCCCTGATTATCAGGTACTCGACATCATCCATGGTTACCTTGGAACCGGAATACTTATCGAACAACACGCTGTCGCCCACTTTGACGGACACTGGCTGCAGCTTTCCATCGTCGGTTATCCTTCCCGGCCCTACAGCCACGATTTCGCCCTTCTGCGGCTTCTCCTTTGCTGTGTCGGGAATATACAGCCCCCCAGCAGTCTTTTCAGCCTCTTCGGAGTATTTCACCAATACCCTGTCCCTGAGCGGTTTAAACTTCATAACGTTTCTCCTTTCTTCTCATAAAGATATTGTTAGCACTCATATGCCGCGAGTGCTAATATAATTTTTTATCGCGTCTTATGACAAGTACAATTCTTGGACAAAATGAGGCAATAATTGGTAATAATGACTAATAGCTTCTGATTACTCGTATTTTAGAATAATTTTAGCTGATATCTCTTTTCTTCTTTTCTATAAAGGCAGTTACGGCCTCATTAAAAAAATCCCCCATCTTCCTGACTTCAGCGGATATCCTCGTTTCATAGAGTTTAAGCCCTTCCCTGAGTTCCGAGGCGAAGGCCGAATGAAATGAGTCGTTCTTAACTGAATCCTCTACCCTTGCCCGGCTATAGAGGTAGATATCCGATACGATCGTCCGGGCGAGCCGCCTCGCTTTTTCGATCAGTTCATCAGGTTGCCCCACTTTTATCTTTTCAGTTACGGGTTGTGACGGTCTCTCGTCAGTTCCTTTAGATTCCGCAATCGTTTCTCCTGAAAACCTGCTGCCCGTATCTTCCCTTCCCTCTCCTGCGTCCCCCTTTCTTTCAGGAGCCTCTTGCGGGAAGGCCTTCTTCAGAGCATTGACCTTCTGAAGCAGCGATTCTTCAATCTGGTACTCCTCGATATAGGCATCGGCCCCGTGGAGGGAGTCAGGCTCCCTACGGTATCTGTTCTTGTCATAGAGGGAGGCAACAAGGATTATCTTCATTCCCTTCGTCTCTGGTCTCTTCCTCAACCTTTCTGAAACCTCAAAACCGTAAATCTTTGGAAGAGACACACTCAATAAAATAAGAAAGGGCAGCTCCTTGGCAGCGTTCACCAGGGCCTCTATTCCGTCGGCAGCAACGCTAACGGCATATCCGCTGGCAGTGAGAATGGATTTAATCCTCCTCGCTATTAAAGGGTCTTCGTGAGCCACAAGCACCGTATTCTCATCAAGAGGTCTTGCCTGGGGCAGTGGCTTCTTCACCAGGAGTACCGTACTGCACTTGGGACACTTAAACCGCGTGCCGTCAGATCCAATCTTTTCGTCAGCGATTTTGAGTCTTATCTTACATTTCGGACATATTATGACCATTGCCTCCGTCTCCTTCTCGGCAACCAGAGTTTTATGGTAATCAAACCAAAGAGAAAACCCCCGAGATGGGCAAACCACGCAACGCCTCCCTGGCTTAACCATCCCTGCGTGATGACGCCATTGACAAGCTGTATAATAGCCCAAAACACGATAACAATCAAGGCAGGGACCTTCACGATCTGCCAGAAGAAGCCAAAAAAAAGTACCGTATGAACCCTTGCACGGGGGAAAAGTATCAGATAGGCCCCAAGCACTCCTGATATGGCGCCGCTGGCTCCGATCATGGGCACATGGGAAGCGGGGTCCGTTAGGGCATGAGAATAAGCCGCAACCGCTCCAGCGAGAAGGTAGAAGAGAATGAACTTGAAATGCCCTATGCTGTCCTCGATGTTATTGCCGAATATCCAGAAATAGAGCATATTGCCTCCGAGATGGAGAATACCGCCGTGTAGAAACATGGAGGAAAAGACTGTCGCAAAAGGCGAGATCGGTTGGTCTGTCTCGTGCGTCATGAGATTGTAGGGAATGGCACCGTAGGAAAGGGCGAACTGCTGTTCTCCAAGGGGTGAGAAGATCTCCCAGAGATAGAGAAAGATATTCAGGGCTATCAGTCCTATGGTGACAAAGGGGACAACCGTCGTCGGATTTTCGTCCTTGAAGGGGATCAATCCGGTTCACCATTGAGCGCGAAGGAGAAGAAAGTTTCTTCCATCCCCTGCGCGGCATGAACAGAATCCATAGAAGTGATTATATCACGCCGGAATCCTATCCGTTCAGAAGCCGTAGGGTGACCCTATTTCGGTTCCTGCCGGCATTAGGGCTTCAACCCCCTCTGCCGGCCTCCATCTTCACTGAGCTGCTTCTATCTTCACCCGAACAAGAGGAACTTCTCCATTGACAGAGGGATAGGTCAGGGAATTGACCTTTGCGTGAGCAAAATGTATGGGAGCGAATACGGTCTCTTCGGGAACCTCCTCGGACACCATCGCCTTTAAGTAAATCTCTCCTCTCTTTGAAGTGACTCTGACGAAACTTTCATCTTCGATCCCGTATTTTCTCGCGTCCTTTGTATTTATCTGTAAATAAGCATCCCGCACGACGGAATCAAGATTTTTCGAGAGCACGGAAAGGGCGCCGGAATGTTGCATGACATTCGCTGTTACAAGAGAAAGCGGATACTCGGCGCTCTTCGGTTCTCCGACACGGTACGATGCCGGAGAGAAAGAGAGGCGTATTCCGCCGGCATTCGCCGATTCGATCGCCTTTTTGATCTCCGAACGTATCTCATTGAGATCGCTCACGCCGAGGTCACTACCCATTAATCTCCCGAGATTCCTGAATATCATCCAGTCGGGGATAGACTCTCCCGTCTCCGCCACGAGCTTCGGTATCCGCTGGACAGCTCCGGTTGCGGACATGAATGTCCCTTCCTTCTCCGCCCAGCTGCTCGCGGGGAATACCACATCCGCGAGTCGCGCGGTCTCTGTAAGGAATATATCCTGCACAATGAGCAATTCCAGGCCTTTGAGGGTTTTCTCGACAGTCGAGACATCAGGAAAACTCACAGCAGGGTTTTCGCCCATGATATACATCGCCTTAATGTCTCCCGGCTGATAGAACATCTCATGAGCGCTCTTCCCTTCGCGGAGAGGCCTCACTCCAACGGTCCACATGCCGAGAGTATTCGAGAACTCGGCGGGTATCTGGAGACTTTCAGGACTGTCCCCCATGAGAAGAACGAGATTCGCCGCAGCGAGGAAGGTGTTTATGCTCTTCGTGTTCTCTGCAGACCCTGACGTCAGGGCAATGAGTCTCCTCTGAGAACCGGCGTACGCACGCGCAATTTCCCTTATTTCATCTTCGGATAACCCTGTCGTTCTTGATATTTCCGACAAGGCGATGCCCTTCAAGGTCGTCTCGAGAGAACCGAAGTTTTCGACGGCCGAGACCTTTCCTTTGTCATAGAGCCCTTCTTCGAAGATGACTTTCATGATACCGTTGATGAACGATACCCCGGAGCCTGGGGCCAACCGCAGCCAGCGGCTGCTGTTTCTCACGAGCTTTGTCTCCTTCGAGTCTGCGACCACGAGCTGCGCGCCTGACTTCTTCGCGATGATGAAATTCAGTCCCCAGACAGGAAGAGCGGAGGTTATGTCCGATTCGACGACGAGAATGAAATCGGCCTTGGTCGGAGAATCCCAAGATATCGGCATGAAAGGTCTCCCAAAGGCCATTTCCATCGCCTTTTGCGCCTTGGAATATCCGAACCGTGCCGCAGAGTCTATGTTGTCAGTTCCGGCAGCTTTTCGCATGAACTGCTGGAACATGTAGCTGTCTTCGAGGGTACACCTCTGCGAGCCTATGGCGCCAAGAGCGGAGGGTCCGTATTTCCTGCGCACCTCACCGAGTCTCTGCGAAACAAAGGCAAATGCCTCTTCCCACGAGACCGCCACGAGATTCCCATCCTTCTTCAGCAAGGGGGTTTTCAGCCTGTTGTCCCCGTAAATATAATCGAAGCCGAACCTGCCCCTGCTGCAGAGATTGCCGTCGTTTATTCCGGCCCCCTCTTTCCCCCGCGCCCGGATTATCTTCCCCTCTCTGAGGCTGAGATTCGTCGTGCATCCGCACCCGCAGTAAGGGCAGATCATCTCATACTCATCCATGAACCAGACACGGGATCGATAGCGGTAGGGTTTGCTTCCCAGCGCTCCTACGGGACAAGCATCGACACACTGCCCGCAGAATTCACAATCGAGGGTCTCTTCAAAGGCAGGGCTTATCTTCGTCTCGAATCCCCGCCCGATGAAATTGATAGCTCCCACCCCCTGATGGTCCTGGCAAACCCTGACACAGATGCCGCAGAGGATACACCGATTCGGATTTCTCTCGACGATCGGTGCGTCGATCCTCTCCTCGTCATGCTTCTTTGCAGCCGAGAATTTGCTCTGAGAGGGACCGTATCTGAAGGCGTAGTCCTGAAGTTTGCATTCTCCGGCCTTATCGCATATACCACAATCAAGGGGATGGTGAAGGAGAAGGAATTCGAGCACAGCCTTTCGGGAGTTTGTGACTTTTGGGGTCGCCGTATATACGACCATCCCGTCTCTTGCCTGCGTCGCACAGGAGGCAGAGAGCCCCTTCTGGCCTTCAATTTCAACAACACAGAGCCTGCAACCTCCGTAAGGCTTAAGCCTCCTGTCAAAGCAGAGGGTCGGGATAAAAATATTATTAGCCCTGGCCGCCTCGAGAATCGTCGAGCCCCGTGGTGTCTCTACCTTCTTATCGTTTATCGTAAGTTCTATCATCGTTTCTTACGCCTCCTTTTCAACCGCTGCGATCCCCTGGATCTGCCCGCTTCCCTTTTCCGTCATTTCCCCTCTCATGCTGCGCGGCCCGATCTTTACGCTGTCGAATTTACATTTCTCATAGCAAGACCTGCACTGTATGCAGAGAGACTGGTCAACAAGGTGTGGTTTCTTCTTCTCACCGGAAATCGCCTTGCGGGGACAGACCCTCGCGCAGGCCCCGCAGCCTGTGCAGGTACTCGCGTCGATATAAAACGTAGTGAGTTCCTTGCAGACGCCGGTTTTGCACCATTTGTCGTTAATGTGGGATTCATATTCATCCCTGAAGTACCGTATCGTCGTTAAGACGGGGTTCGGGGCCGACTGGCCAAGCCCGCAGAGGGAAGACTCGATAATATCCTTTGCAGCCTGTCCGATCAGCTCTATGTCTCCGGCCTTTCCCTTTCCCTCGGTGATGTTCGTCAGGATATCGCGCAGGACGTGTGTTCCTATCCTGCAGGGAGGGCATTTGCCGCAGGATTCTTCCGTGGTGAACTCGAGGAAATACTTCGCGACACTCACCATGCAGTTAAGGTCGTTCATGACGACCATTCCTCCCGATCCGACAATGGCACCGGTCTTCATGATGTCTTCAAAGGTCACCGGCGTGTCGAGCAGACTTTCCGGTATGCATCCCCCCGAAGGGCCGCCGAGCTGCACCGCCTTGAACTTCCTGTTGTTCGGAATTCCCCCTCCGATGTCGAATATGATCCTCCGCAGGGGAATACCCATCGGTATTTCTATGAGTCCGATGTTCTTGACCGCACCGCTCAGGGCGAAGACCTTCGTCCCTGTCGATTTCTCCGTGCCGAGGCTCCTATACCAGTCAGCCCCGTTCAGGATTATCTGCGGAATATTCGCGAACGTCTCGACATTGTTGAGGACGGTCGGCCTGTCCCATAGCCCTTTGACGGCTGACCTCCAGAGCTTCGGCCTCGGCATGCCGCGTTTCCCCTCAATCGAATGCATGAGGGCTGATGCCTCTCCGCAGACAAACGCTCCGGCACCCTGGTAGATCTCGATGTCGACATTGAAGCCGGTATCAAATATATTTTCACCGAGAAGGCCGTAATCCCTCGCCTGGTTGATTGCGGTCTGGAGTCTCTGAACGGCAAGCGGATATTCCGCTCTGACATAGATGTAGCCTTTGCTCGCCCCAATAGACCGGGCACCGATGAGCATGCCCTCAAGGACAACATGAGGGTCTCCCTCCATGATGCTCCTGTCCATGAATGCCCCCGGATCGCCCTCGTCACCGTTACAGATTATATATTTCTGGTCTCCCTTGACCTTCGCGCTCAATTCCCATTTTAGACCGGTAAGGAACCCGGCGCCTCCCCTGCCCCGAAGGCCTGATCTCTTTACCTCATCGATTATCTCTTCGGTCGTCATCTCCGTCAACGCCTTCGCAGCACCCTGATAGCCGTCACGAGCGATATATTCTTCAATCTTCTCTGCATCTATGAGCCCCTTGTTCCTCAAGGCCCTGAGAACCTGGTGTTTGTAGAAAGGTATCTCCCTCATGAGCGGTATCGCCTTTTGCCTCGGAGATTCCTTGTACATGAGGCGTTCGACCGGTCTTCCCTTGATGAAATGCTCCTCAACAATTTCAGGGATGTCTCGTACGGTAAGTTTCTGATAGAAAAATTCACCGGGATAGACAGCCATGACCGGTCCCTGCGAACAGAAACTATTACAGGTGGTCAATACGAGATTGACCTCCTTCGTCAGATCTCGCTTTTTGATCTCTTCTTCGAGGGCCTGCTTGATCTTCAGGCTGCCCGCCGCCGTGCAGCCCGTGCCCCCACACAACATGATACTCACTCGATAATTTTCCATCTGTCCTCCTTCGAAACTCCTGAGCATGTGTCCGTTCCCTTCCTCTCCATCAATAGGCCGTCTCGCTCCCCATCACGAGCGCATACTCCTCCACCGCCTTACCATCTATCACATGCTCACGCAATATCCTCCGTATCTTCTCCCCGTCCAGCTGAACATACTTCACCGGCGATTCGTTGATCACCTCTACCGTCGCCATCGGCTCCCTGCTGCAGAGCCCCGCGCACCCCGACGTCGTCACGATCACATCCTTCACCCCGCTCTTCCCCATCTCCTCAAGCAACGCCTCCATCACCTTTCGCGCTCCCGCCGCTATCCCGCAGGTCCCCATGTGCACCGTCACCTTCACCCGCGCTCCCCCCTCACGCAACGTCAGCGCTGCCTTATACTCTTCCTTTATCTTCTTTAAGTCATCTACCGTCAGTCTCGGCATCTCTTCCTCTCCTCTCTCGTCCTTCACTCATACTGCTTCAGCAGTTCCATCGCCTTCACCGGGTTCACCGATCCATGGGTGTCCTTGTCCACTACCACCACCGGCGCTAGCCCGCACGCCCCCAAACATCTCACGCTCTCCAGCGAAAACTTCCGGTCCCCCGTTATCCCCCCTACCTCTACCCCGAGACCCTCCTTCATCTTGTTCGCTATCTCCTCCGCCCCCTTTACATAACACGCCGTCCCCAAACATACCTTTACGTTATGCCTCCCCTTCGGCTTCATCGTGAAAAAAGAATAAAACGATACCACTCCGTGTACCTCACTCACCGGCACCCGCAGCCCCCTCGCTATGTGCTTCTGCACCACCGGCGGTAAATACCCGATCAGCTCCTGCGCCTCCTGCAGCACCGGTATCAGACTCCCCGGCTTGTTCCGGTACCTCCGGATTATCCCCTCCATCTTCTCCGCCGTCTCCCCCGTATACTCCTCCACCACAGGCTCCGGCGTCACCCCCTTCTGCCTGAACTCCACCCCCTTCGCCACTACCTCAAGCAGCAGCGTCGGCGAAAATGGCTTCGGCAGATAATCGATGATCCTTAAGCTCAGCGCCTCGCTGATGCTCTCCTGCGATGGATACCCCGTTATCACCACGATGTTGATATCCTGCGCCTTCTTCCTCACTTCCCGCATGAACTCAAGCCCGTCCATCTCAGGCATCTTTATATCCGTTATGATCAGGTCAAAATGCTCCCCCCCCAGTACCTCCAGAGCCGCCCTCCCCGATGTCACCCCCTTCACCTCATACCCCTCGGGCCGCAATATCCGCTCGCAGCTCTTCAGCACTATCTCCTCATCATCAACCATCAGTATCTTCCCCTTCATCCTCTATCCTCCTTTAATCCCATTCTTCATATCCTTTTCAGATGGCTCGTCTTGGGCAGAATCCTGACAAGCCACATGAGCCAATTCTCCGAAAGGCAGTCCCTCACGAGGGAATAGACTGCGTCATTGGCCTTCACATTCCGCTCTTTGACACTGCCGCTCATGGGTGAGTATAAGTCGCGAATCCTTCCGTCTTCAGACACCAGGTGGGCAAAAGTCTTTCCTGCGGATACCGCAGGAGTTTCTACCACATCGATATACAGCAGCTGGCCGGTCAGAAACCAGCGTCTTACATCAAGACCAATCTCCCACAGCGCCCCTTTGAGGGGCCTCGCCCAGATTCCCTCTTTATAGTATATCGTTTTCTCGTCCAATTCCGAAAGAGGGGTGATATATTCCTTGAACTGATCAATGAAGGTCTTTCTCAGTATCCATCCTCTCTTGTCAAAGACCCTCTTCACGACATTGCGCATGAAATCAGGGGTAAAGGGTTTTTCGAGATATTCGAAGGCGCCGAGCCTTATCGCCTCCTTTGCGTCCTCCATCGTAGGATAACCGGTTATTATTATTATGTCCATCGTCGGCTGAATCGCTTTCGCCTCCCGGAGCACCTCGACCCCGTTCATATCGGGCAGTCTTATGTCGGCGATGAGGAGATCGAATTCCTCGTTCGAGATGAGTCTTATCGCATCTCCGCCCTGTGTCACACTCGATACAATATAACCGTCGGGGTCGAGTATCTTTTTACAACTGAGTCCGATAATAGGGTCATCGTCAAGCACTAATACCTTCTGATTCTCCATTGATACTCCTCCCTCATATGATTTTCTCAGAACAGAAGCAAGAGTGATGCCAAGAACAAGACCTGTTACTTTTCGGCCAGTTATCTGTAACGAAGCGAAGAAGTGTACAGCTATTTCATACACTGAAGAAAGCGTTCTATCGCTCCAGAAACGGGACGGGCCTCCCGAATCGCGCGCGGGAGAGTGTATAGTTTTATGCGACAGGGAAAATACAGGCCAACGGAAGAGGAGAGAGGCATGGATCTTTTATGTAGAAAACCGCTACGATTTCTGCTTCTTTGTGATAACGTGCTTCTTCATGAGCGCATGGAGATTTGTTCTCTGCATCCCCACCGCCTGAGCCGTCTTCGAAATATTCCAGTCGTTACGCTCGAGCGCTGAAAGGAGGAATTGCTTTTCGGTATGTTCTACCGATTTCATCTTCAGATCCTTTCTTTTCTTCTTCAGTTCCCCGAGGGTTTTCGGAACATCTGTCTCGCTTTCTGACGGTATCACTATGTGCTCCGGCTTGAGAACCCTTCCGTCACAAATGATAAGAGCCCTGTGGATCACATTCTCGATCTCCCGCACATTCCCCGGCCATTCATAGGCGATGAGCTGCTGGACGGCATCTGCGGAAAGATGCGGGACGTCCTTTCCTATCTCACGGCTGTACTTGCCCAGGAAGTGCTGCGCGAGCACTGGGATGTCCTCCTTCCTCTCCCTGAGTGACGGAAGCCGGAGGGGAAAGACATTGAGCCGATAAAAGAGGTCCTCACGGAAGATGCCGTCTCTGACCATGACAGAGAGGTCTTTATTTGTCGCCGCTATGATCCTGACGTCAGCCTTCCTCAGACCCTTCCCGCCGATAGGCCTGTACTCTTTTTCCTGCAAAACCCTGAGGAGTTTTGCCTGGAGAGACATTTTGAGATTTGCTATCTCGTCGAAGAATACGGTGCCGTTACCGGCGAGATCCAGGAGGCCTTTCCGTGTCTCCGTCGCTCCGGTGAAGGAGCCTTTAGCGTAACCGAACAGTTCTGCCTCCATGAGATTATCGGGGATCGTGCCGCAGTCAACCACGAGAAACGGCCCGTCTTTCCTCGGGCTGTTATAGTGGATCGCCCGTGCCACAACTTCTTTGCCGGTTCCACTCTCTCCCGTCAGCAGCACCGTCGCTTCGAGGGGGGCTACCGTTGCGATCAACTGAAAAACCTTTTGCATGGCCATGGACATCCCCACGATATTCTCCATCCTGTAAAGTGCGTGTATCTCCCGCCTCAGCCTCAGGTTCTCGACAATGAGGAGCCTCCTCTCGAGGCACCGGGCGACAATGTTCAGGAGTTCCTCGGGGGTGAAAGGCTTCTCGATATAGTCATACGCACCATATTTCAAGGCCTCAACAGCGGTCTTCACCGTTCCGAAACCCGTGATCAGGATAACCTCTGTGTCCGGCCAGTGTTCCCTAATTTTTTTCAGGAGTTCAATACCATTCATGTCGGGCATCATGAGATCCGTCAGGACAAGGTCAAAAGAGTGATCATGAAGGGCTTTCAGTCCCTCAAGACCGTCGGCGCACGTCTCGACGGTATAGCCCTCAGGCTTGAGTATCTTCCGGCAAATCCTCCTGATTATGTCGTCATCATCGACGACAAGGACCTTTCCCCTGTCGGGTATCATGAGATTCCCTTTCCCTGCTTTGTTTCAAGTGCTTCCCTTACGGCAGCTATCAATGTACCGGGCGTGAAGGGCTTCTCGATATAATTATAGGCACCCAACCTCATCGCCTTCACCGCGTGTTCTACGGTACTGTATCCCGTTATCATGATTACCCTCATGTCAGGCTGACGCTCTTTTGCCTTCATGATGAACTCCATCCCGTCCATCTCGGGCATCTTCAGGTCCGTCAGGACAAGGTCGTACTTCGTGGCCTCAGCCATTCGCAGCCCCTCGATACCGTTCGCAGCGGTATCGACGTCGTATCCCTCGGGTGTCAGACATTTCTTGCAGCTGATCCGCACAATATCTTCATCATCGATTACGAGTATCCGCGGCTTGTTCATGAGCTTCTCTCCGCATCGGCTTGTTCTATGCGCCCCAATCCCCTGTCGATATCCTTTCGTATCAGCGCCAGTACATACGCCTCATTTATCGGTACCTCCCCGATCTCCTCCCGTATCTCTGCTGTGTCGAAGCGGTAGAAGTGGCCATCCTTTTTGTATTCGAAGGCGAAATCAACTTCGGGATTGCCCGCAATGAGGACCATGAGCGTTGCAGCGAGATCTCCCGTCGGTTTCCTATCGATGTGGCTGTTCCTGAAACTGACCTTCACCGTTGTGCCCTTCCCCTTCTCAGAGGCGATCGAAAAATTCCCTTCACATTCCTCAGCAGTCTGCCTGAGGAGCGGAAGGCCGAGGCCGACCCCCCGGACCGTCTTTGTCGTGAAGAACGGATCGGTAACCTTTCTCACTGTCTCCTCATCCATGCCTTCTCCGTTGTCCCGTATCTCCAGGGCAAATCGATCGTTTCCTCTGTCCTCTTCAACGTCGATCTCTACCAGGTGTGCGCCCGCAGAGATGGAGTTCTCAGCGATGTCCAGTATATGCAATGAGAGGTCTTCCACGCAACGCTATTCCCACACCACATTCCTGCCCCCGCCGTCCACGAGCGCTTGCCTCATCTCGTCCAGCGTAGGCTCTTCCATGAGAAGGGTTGTGACCCTCCTTCCGATGTCCGTGACATGATGGGCGTCGGAAAAGGATACCCAGGGGAATTTTTTCAGCGACGCAAATTTCGCTTCCGCCTCGGTCCTGCTCACGTTCGGCGACAGCTCAAGGGCGTGAAACCGCAAATCTTCGGGGATGAAGCCGAGTTGCGAAAGAACGCTGAAGGCCTGTTTGTCGATGTGGCTCGCGATCGAAATTCCGCCGAGTGCAGCTATCTCCGTGAGGACCCCCTGCACGTTCAACCCGGTCGCAGCGATGAGCAGCCGTCTGTTAAACCCCATCACCTCTTTGAACTCGTTCACGATTACCTGTTCTCCGTAGAACTTCTCGTCATTTTCTTGAGGCGGGAGGTATTCGTAGACGATCTCCTGCATACGTCGCAGGGCATCCGCCCCTCCAAAGAAGGCGAGGACATGGACTTCCTCTGAACTCGTAATCTCCATCCCTCCCCAGACGGTTATCCCCGTTCCCCGAGCGGCCCGCCGAGTGGCCTCCACGTTCTCGGCGGAGTTGTGATCCGTTATCCCTATGATGTCCAATTCCGCCTCCCGCGCCCGGTCCACGATATCCCGCGGATTCATGTCCAACTCGGAGCAGGGAGAGAGACAGGTGTGTATATGCAAGTCGGCTCGAAATCGTTTCAGCATCGGAGAAGTCGATAGAGGCTTCCCCCCGTCTCAAAGGTGGGCGAAGCACTGAGCATAATGGGCATCCCTTCAGCCTCTGCCTTCTTGAGCGTCTCCTCCTCCGGGATCCGATTGTTCGTTATGATTATCCCGGACAGGTTCTTCAATGCTGCGACCGCAACGATGTTCGGATGGGTCTGGAGGGTTATCCAGACCTCGCCCTCCTTAGCGTTTGCCATCACGTCCGAGAGGAGGTCGCTTATATAACATCCGGTGACTTCGCGACCGAGATCCCCTTTCGTCGTGTTTACGCGGAGAGACAGCTTGGCCGCCATCTCATTCACCTTCACAGGCATCACCCTCCTTCTTTGAGATAATGATCTCTATCGTTGTCCCTTCACCCACAACCGATTCCACCCTCAGCTCGTCTGAGTTTTTCTTTATATTCGGCAATCCCATTCCGGCGCCCCATCCCATTTCACGCACCCAATCAGGCGCCGTAGAATATCCTTCGGTCATCGCGAGTTCGATGTCAGGTATCCCCGGTCCCATGTCACTCACCACAATCTGTATCTTGTCGGGCGTCACCGAATAGTTTATGACCCCGGCCGCAGCGTGGATGATGACGTTCATCTCAGCCTCGAAGGTCGCGATCGCCGCCCTTCTCACCAAGTCGGCACTGATTCCTAATCCTGTCAGGATTGTTTTGAGCTCGCTCGAGGCCGCCCCGGCATGGGTGAACTCACCTCCCATGAGGTGAAAGCTCCCCTCACAAAGCTGCTTAGTCACAACCGTCTTCTTCCGTGCAGCTTCTCAACCCCTCCCCGTATAATCTGCCGCAGGCGGTATAGCGGGAAAGGCGCGTGACGAGCAGCCATATACCCTTCTCCTCCGCCAGAGAGACGGTCTCCCTGTCGGGTCTCTTGTTCAGAACGAAGACCACTGCGTTTATGTCCGCTATTTCCGCGGTCCTCACTACCTGATTGTTGATGAGCCCGGTGATGAGGAGGGATTTCGGTCTTGCCGAAAAATGGAGCAGGTCACTCATGAGATCGGAACTGCATACCGATTCTATTTCGGTATTCGGATCTCCCGCATTCACGAGGAATTCAGCATCGAGAATTTCAGCAATACGCCCTAAGGTCATCGCAATTTACCTTCTTTCACAGGTTTTGGCCCCGTCACCCAGCCTCCTTGTTTTCTCCTATCGGCAGTCTCACAAAAAAGCTCGCCCCTTTACCGGGCTCGCTCCGGGCAAAAATATTGCCGCCATGCTTCTTTATGATTCCGTAGCTGACGGAGAGTCCGAGACCGGTTCCTTTTCCGACCGGCTTTGTTGTAAAAAAGGGTTCAAAGATCTTCCCGAGAAGTTCCGCGGGGATGCCCGGGCCCGTATCGGTGAACTCGACCTCGATCTGTTCGGCACCCTCCTCCGGATATCCCCGTTTGAACCACTGGGTAGTGCTGTCCGGCGCTCCGGTGACGATGCGGGTAGAGATGGAGATCTGCCCCCGCTCGTTCAGCGCATCGGCCGCGTTAATGCAGAGATTCAAGAAGACCTGCTGCAACTGATTTTGGTCGGCATCTACACTCGGTATCGCATCATCCAGGTCGAGATTGAATTTGACGTTATGGAATTTCGCCTGGTTTCTCACCAACGAGATCGTATTCTCTATGAGCGCATTGATATTGACAAGGCTCTTTTCCGCTGTCGTCTTTCGCGAAAACCCGAGGAGGCTCTTGATGATCTTCGAGCACCTGTCGGCCTGTTCAACGATCGTCTCGAGGTCTTCGCGGTCCTGCGTATTTTCATGAGGGATGCGCATCATCATAAGATGGGCGAAGGTAACGATCCCGGTCAGGGGGCTGTTCAGTTCGTGAGCCACGCCTGCCGCCATTCGCCCCAAGGAGGCAAGTTTTTCCGCATTAATGAGCGACTCATTGGCCTTCACGATTTCCGGTCTTCTTCTGTACCTCTTCTTCGAGCGCCCGCGTCCAGTTCTCCATGTGCTCCTTATAGCTCTTGAGATCCCTTGCCATGGCGTTGAAGGTCTGCGCGAGACGGCCCATCTCATCATCGGAACGTAAGTCGATCACATAGTCAAGATCGCCCTTCGCGATCCTCCGCATGCCTCCGTCGAGAAGGGAGACCGGCTTTGAAACAAACTTGTAAAGGATAATGACGAGAGAGCCCGAGATGAGGGCGATGAAAAGGCTTCCAAACGTGAACGTACCGATGCGGTTCTGCTTTATAATGGCCTCGACCGTATCGGTGCTGAAATTCGTCTCGAGCACGCCGATGATATTTTGGTCCGGCTTATGGAAATGGCAAGAGGCGGTAAAACAGGACGGCTCATTCGCAAGAGGCATCACAAGGGTGAGTGTCCTCGTATTCGGGCTGTCCGACACGATTCTCCAGGAATCAGACTCCGGAATCGATGAGAGGGGTTTTTCCTTGTACTTGTGGCAGATTTGACAGGTCGCATTCTCCTTCGTGACAATCTTTCCGACCTCGCCCTTTTGCGACGAATAAACGACCCTGCCCTTTTTATCGAATACCGATATCCCCCTGATTCCCGATCCCGAACCGATAACCGCAATGGTCTGTTCTATCGCTTCCCGGTGGTCCGTGAGCATTCCGTAATAGAGCGCCCTCTTCACAAGGTCTGCCGTCGAAGAAGCATTCATGACAAGGTTTCTCTTCATAATATTCTCTTCATAACGGATGAAGATGTACCCGAAGATAATGCTTCCGAGGGCCATGAGAGCGCCGACCGCGATGATGAGTTTACCGGCGATGGAATTCACGGATTTTCTGATCATCGCACTATTCTATCATAAGAGCGGAGGAAAAATTTTCATAACTAGTGCTAATAAATCTATTAATCTCGCTTATCAATTTTGAGTTGACACCACCTTTTTTTTCGTGTATAAATAAAGGCACTTTTATGCCGGGTCCAATCATTCCAAGAGAATATCTGTCGGTAATCATCGTCATGGTGATTGCCGTGCTCTTCGGCATGGGCGCCCTGTTCATGGGATATCTGACAAGAATCAGGAGACCCTATCCCGAAAAGCTTCTCCCCTACGAGTCGGGAAACGAGCCGGTCGGAGAGCCGCGGTTTCGCTTCTCCATAAAGTTTTATGTGATCGCCATGCTCTTTGTCGTCTTCGATGTTGAAGCAGTCTTCCTCTATCCCTGGGCGATCGTCTTCGACCGAATCGGTCTCTATGCCTTCGTCGAAATGATGATATTCATAGTAATACTCCTCGTCGGATATTTCTACGCATGGGAAAAAGAGGCGTTCAGATGGGACTGAGTGAGACCCAGGACGGGGAATTCATGATTATGCAGGGTGCGCCGAGGAGAAGTATCTCCCCCATGTCACACCCCTGGCACAGGAAAGAGGGTGAGGGCAGATGCTCGTAGAAGGCCTAACCGGAATGGTTGAGGTAGAAGAGGGGGTAAAGATTATCCCCGGGGGGAACACGATAATCGCCGGGTTAGACAAGATCGTGAACTGGGGAAGGGTCTCATCCCTCTGGCCGATGACCTTCGGGCTGGCGTGCTGTGCCATCGAGATGATGTCAACGGGAGCGTCACACTACGACCTTGACAGATTCGGGATAATTTTCAGGGGCTCTCCGAGGCAGGCCGACGTTGTCATCGTGGCTGGCACCGTGACAAAAAAGATGGCTCCTATTATCCGAAGGGTTTACGACCAGATGCCCGAACCGAGATATGTTATTGCGATGGGCAGTTGTGCCAGTACCGGGAACATCTATAACACATACAGCACCGTGCAGGGGGTCGATGCGATCTTGCCCGTAGATGTTTACATACCCGGGTGTCCCCCTCGGCCCGAGGCGTTCATGGAGGGGATCATTAAGCTTCAGGAAAAAATTAGAGGGGAACACTTCAGGTGGAGCAGATGGAGATGATCCGTGTTCCCGGCTGCAACGAGACGTCAGCAGAGACCCGGCGGCCGCAAGAGGGGAATAAGGGATGGAAGTGACCGCAATCGTGGAGATGTTACGGGAGCGATTTCCCGAAGAGGTGAGAGAGGTGAAGGAGTTCCGCGGTCAGGTATCCGTCATCGTGAGGCGGGACAGGATCAGAGAGATGCTCGAGTTTCTCCACGACACGGATGAAATCTGTTTCAATCATCTCCAGGACCTCTGCGGAGTCGATTATCTCGGAAAGAAGGAGCCGAGATTTGAAGTGGTCTACCATCTCTATTCATTACGCCACAGGAACGCACTCAGGGTCAGGGCGGAGGTCCCCGCGGACGACCCGTCCATAGAGAGCGTTGTCGCCATTTGGGACGGTGCGAACTGGCACGAAAGAGAGTGCTTCGACCTGTTCGGGATTACCTTCACCGGGCACCCCGATCTGAGGAGGGTGCTCATGCCGGAGGATTGGGAAGGCTATCCGCTGAGAAAAGACTATCCGTTGAAGAGTGACCTCGGGGATCGGGAGTGGAAGGGCTTTAAAGAGGTTGTCGCCCTTGCGGAAAAGAACAGGAGATTCGAGACTCGGTAGCCATGACAGAAGGACTCCTCCACAAGGAATTGACGATAAACATGGGACCGCAGCACCCCGCAACCCATGGGGTCCTGCGGCTTACCCTCGAACTCGACGGAGAGACCATTGTCAAGTGCACCCCTTCTGTCGGGTATCTGCACCGCGGAACCGAAAAGCTCGGGGAACATAAGACATACTTGCAGGCACTGCCACTCACCGACAGACTCGACTATATTTCGAGCAACGCAAACAATATAGGCTACTGCGTCGCCGTGGAGAAATTGTTCGGCATCGAGGCACCGGAAAGGGCTAAATACATACGGACCATGACGGCCGAGATGACAAGGATAAGCAGTCATATCATCTGGCTCGGCACCCATGCCCTCGACATAGGAGCGATGACCGTATTCCTCTACTCCTTCAGAGAAAGGGAGTGGCTCATGGACCTCCTCGAGATGCTCTGCGGTGCGCGGCTGACGACGAGCTACCCGCGGATAGGCGGGGTGAGGAACGATGTTTCGCAGGAGTTTCTCGACAGCCTTTACCGGTTTACCGAAGAGTTCCCGAAGCGGATCGAGGAGTATGAAACGCTCATCGACCAGAACAGGATATGGCTGAAGAGAACGAAAGGCATAGGGGTGATCGAAGCCGATGAAGCGGTCAACTGGGGATTCACCGGACCGACCCTGAGGGGCTCTGGAGTGCCCTATGACGTGAGGAAGTTTGTCCCCTACGATGCCTATGACAAAGTGGAATTCGACGTTCCCATCGGCAAGGCAGGGGATGTCTACGACCGGTACCGCTGCAGAATGGAAGAGCTGAGGCAGTCGAACAGGATTATCAGACAGTGCATCGAACAACTGCCGAGAGGCCCGATCATGACGCCCGATGCGCCGAAATTCACTCTCCCGCCTAAGGACAGGGTTTTGCAGAATATGGAATCCATGATACACCATTTCGTCCTCATAACGAAGGGTCCCATAGCCGCACCGGAAGGCGAAGTGTACGTGGCGACCGAAACCCCTAAGGGTGAGCTCGGATTCTACTTCGTGAGCGACGGAACCGGAAGACCCTACCGGATGAGGCTGCGGGCACCCTCCTTTGTCCATGTCGCTGCCCTTCCGAGATTGAGCGAAGGGGCCCTCGTTGCCGATCTTATCGCGAATATCGGCACCATCGATATCGTCCTTGGAGACTGTGACCGGTAATGGAAACACGCCTCTTTCCAGGAGAGAAACGGGCCATCAGGGTCGGCGGCGGACGCGCTCGTCTCTCGGCAGCGAGCCGCGGAGGAGGAGGTGATAGGGAATGATGAAATTCTTTGAACTTACTGCTCTTGTCAGTCTTGGTCTCCTCCTGCTCAAAATCGCTGTCGTAATCGGAGCGGTAATGCTGCACGTCGCTTACGCCACCTATTTTGAGCGGAAGGTCATCGGGCATATGCAGGTGAGGCTCGGTCCGATGAATGTCGGATTTCACGGCCTGCTCCAGCCTATAGCAGACTTTGTCAAATTGTTCTTCAAGGAGGATATTATCCCTGAACAGAGCGATAAGCCGGTATTCTTCATAGCGCCTGTGATCGCCGTTTTTGCGACGATGTCATCGGTGGCGGTGATACCTTTTTATGAGGGATTCAGGATATCTAATATAAACATCGGCCTCCTCTTCATCCTCGCCATGTCCTCGCTGGGCTCTTACGGCATAATCATGGCAGGGTGGGCATCGAACTCCAAATATTCGTTCCTCGGCGGCCTCAGGTCGTCGGCCCAGGTCGTGAGTTACGAGATCGCCCTCGGACTGAGTCTCGTGGGTGTCATGATGCTCTCCGGTTCTCTGAACCTCACGGATATCGTGAAGGCGCAGGAGCGGTATCCCTTCGGCATGTTTCTGCTGCCGCAGTTCCTGGGCTGCTTCGTGTTCCTCATCTCGGCCGTGGCCGAAACGAACCGGTCACCCTTCGACCTGCCCGAGGCCGAGAGCGAACTCGTCGCCGGTTATTTCGTCGAATACAGCGGGATGCGGTTCGGTCTCTTTTTTGTCGCGGAATACCTCGGCATGATCATCATGGCCTGTCTCGGGACTATCTGCTTTCTCGGCGGATGGAACGGACCTTTCCCGATCCCCTATCTCCCCTTCGGCTGGTTTGTCATCAAGATCTATATCATCGTCTTCGTTTACTACTGGATCCGGGCAACGCTGCCGAGATACCGGTATGACCACCTCATGGGGCTCGGATGGAAGGTGCTTATCCCCCTTGCGCTGCTGAATATCGTTATAACGGGAATCTTCAAGGTGCTCGCGTGAAGATCAGGCAGATCGTCAAAACTGTATTTATGACAGAGATTGTCAAGGGGATGGCATTGACCCTGAAGTCCATGTTCAGCCATGCGGTGACGAGGCAGTACCCCAAGGAGCCGCGGCCTGCGATGCCAGGCTTCAGGGGACTCCATGCGCTCACGAGAAACCCGCAGACCGGTGAGGCGCGCTGTGTCGGATGCGGGCTCTGCGCGGCGATATGCCCTTCCCAGTGTATCCACATCTATACCACCGACAGCCCCGACCATACAAAGGTCGTCGAGCGGTATGAGATCGAGGTACTGAGATGCATCTATTGCGCATTCTGCGTCGAGGCCTGTCCCTATTCTGCGGTCGTCCTGACGGAACACTATGAATACTCAGCCTATAACAAAAAAGACCTCTATATGACAAAAGACAGGCTCCTCAGTAATTATGACAAGTACATGGGATGGGAAAAGGACCAGGAGTATTTCAAAAAGTTCTGGCACCCCCTCACTGCCGACTTTGGAACCCCGGAAAATCAGGCGGTCTTCAAGAGGCGGAAGGAAGGCCGATGACCGCCGAACTACTCTTTGCCTATCTGGCGGGGGCTATCATTATCCTCTCTATCCTCGTCATTACGAGGAAGAACCCCGTGCACAGCGTGCTCTTCATGCTGCTCCTCTTTTTCCACATAGCGGGCCTCTATCTGACCCTGAACGCGGAGTTCCTCGCCGCCGTTCAGATCATGGTATATGCGGGGGCGATTCTCGTCCTCTTCCTCTTCGTCGTTCTCTTACTGAACCTCAAGGAAGAGGCTGTGGCGAAGAGGTTTGTCGGCCCCTGGCCTCTCGGGCTTTCGGCGGCCCTTGCCTTATTCCTCATTACTTTTCGCGCTCTCCATTCTTTTGTCATCGGTCCTTCCGGCGCGATCGGTCCTGAGATCGTCCGTGCGGAGACGAACACGAAGGTCCTCGGAAGGATATTGTTCACGGAATATCTCTACCCCTTCGAGATCGTTTCCCTCATACTGCTAGTTGCACTCGTAGGAGCGATTGTGCTCGCGAAGAGAAATCTGAGGAGCTGACATGATCCCTTCGACATGGTATATCTGGCTCAGTGCCGCCGTCTTCGCAATAGGAGTGGCAGGATTCGTCACGAGGAGAAATATCATCATCATGTTCATGTCGATAGAGCTCATGCTCAACGCGGCTAACATCAGCCTCGTCTCCTTGAGCTACCACATGAACGACATGAGGGGCCAGATCTTCGTCTTCTTCATCATCGCCGTTGCGGCTGCGGAAGCCGCGATAGGGCTTGCGATCATCATCGCCCTCTTCAGGAACAGGGCGACTACCAACGTGGATGAAGTGAACGAGATGAAGGGATAATCCGGTGAGGATTGCGAATGATGAAACTACCTTCTGCGGAGTGATGCATGAATAACTATCTCTTGATACCGTTTCTCCCGCTTGCGGCATTCTTTATCAACATCATCTTCGGCAGAAAGCTGATACGGAATAATGCCCACTGGGTGTCAACCCTGGCGGTTCTCGTATCGTGGGTGATATCCCTCATGACCCTCGCGGACGTTCTCCGGGGCGGGACGCTCAATAGGGACCTCTATACATGGATAAGTTCCGGCGGGTTCAGGGTATCGGTAGGATTCCTCGTCGATCAGCTCACCGCCGTCATGCTCATCGTGGTCACCACGGTCAGTTCCCTCGTCCACATCTATTCCATAGGCTACATGCACGGGGACAAGGGATACTACCGGTTCTTCGCGTATCTGAGCCTCTTCACCTTCTCCATGCTCATGCTCGTCATGGCGAACAATTTCCTCCAGCTCTACTTCGGATGGGAGGCTGTCGGCCTCTGCTCCTATTTCCTCATCGGTTTCTGGTATGAGAAGAAGTCGGCTTCGGACGCGGGGAAGAAGGCGTTTATAGTCAACCGGTTCGGCGACTTCGGGTTCGGCATCGGCGTGATCATCATCTTCCTGACCCTCGGCACACTCCATTATGCGCCGGTCTTTCAGTCTATCGGAGGGTTGTCGGGCAGGACCGTTCATCTGCTCGGGTACAATCTGGACCTTGTCACCCTCATCGCGCTCCTCCTCTTCTGCGGGGCCGTCGGCAAGTCCGCCCAGTTACCGCTCCACGTCTGGCTGCCTGACGCGATGGAAGGTCCGACGCCGGTCAGTGCATTGATCCATGCGGCAACGATGGTGACGGCAGGGGTATTCCTCGTTGCACGGTGCAGCCCGATATTCAACCTCTCGCCTGTGGCCCTGAGCGTCGTCGCCGTAGTAGGTGCAGTAACAGCGCTTTTCGCGGGAACGATAGCGCTTGTGCAGAACGATATCAAGAGGATCATCGCGTACTCCACCGTGAGCCAGCTCGGCTATATGTTCCTCGCCTGCGGTGTCGGTGCATACAGCGCGGGGATTTTCCACCTCTATACCCATGCCTTCTTCAAGGCCCTCCTCTTCCTCGGTGCAGGCAGTGTCATGCACGCGATGGCGGGTGAACTCGATATCCAGAAGATGGGCGGCCTCAAAAAACATATGCCCGTCACGTACTGGACGTTCCTCCTCGCCTCGCTGAGCATAGCCGGCATTCCGGGCTTCGCGGGCTTTTTCAGCAAGGACGAGATCCTCTGGCGGGCATATTCCGGAGGCTCGCTGGGGCAGGGACTCTACGTCGTGGCTACCATTACGGCGCTCCTCACCGCGTTCTATTCGTTCAGGATCATCTATCTCGCTTTCCACGGAGAGTTCAGGGGGACCCATGAACAGGAGCATCACCTCCACGAATCGCCGAAACTCATGACGATCCCCCTCATGATACTCGCTATCGGTGCGGTGGTGGCAGGATATGTCGGCGTTTCTCCTCTTATCGCCGAAAAAATCGGCCTGCGGCCTGATGCCTTCGGGGACTTCCTCGCCCCGGTGGTGGGGCATCCAAAGGGCGAGGGGACCCATGCCGAAGAGATGATGGTCATGACGATATCGATTCTTGCCGGCATCAGCGGCATCGCTTTTGCGGCCTTTCTCTATCTCCGAAAGACCGACCTTCCAAAGAGACTCGGACAGATTTTTGCCGAACCTTACCGGATTCTCTGGAATAAATATTATGTCGATGAACTCTACGATTTTATCGTTGTCAAGCCGACTGTCTGGGTCGCCAGGAGCATTATCGTCGGCGTCACCGACGGAAAAATCATCGAAGGAATCGTTAACGGGGTACCGGCCCTCATCGGAAGATTTTCCGAGAAGCTGAGGAGACTGCAGTCGGGTATGGTACATGAATATGCGGCCATCATGGCGATAGGCGTCTTTTTCATCCTCGCTGTGGTCTTGCTGTGGTAAGAATGGTAAGAAAGAGAAGAGATAGAGGGAGACGGTCATGAATAGCCTTGGGTATCCCATTCTCAGCACCCTGATATTCGTTCCTGTGATCGGCGCAGCGCTGCTCCTGCTCCTCGATAGGACAAAGGAGACGCTCATAAAATGGACGGCTCTTCTCGTGAGTGTTGTCGTATTTGTCCTCTCGCTGCCGCTCTTCTCGGAGTTTGACAAGACGACCCCGCTCATGCAGTTCGTCGAGCGTCATCATTGGATACCCGCATGGAATATTACCTATTATTTGGGCATTGACGGCATCAGCGTTCTGTTCGTCCTGCTCAGCACGCTCGTGACGATCCTCTGCATCCTCATCTCATGGAATTCGATCAAGACGAAGGTGAAAGAGTTCTACATCGCGATCCTCATCATGGAGGGGGCGATGATAGGGGTCTTCTCAGCCCTCGACTTTTTCCTCTTCTACCTCTTCTGGGAGGCGATGCTCATACCCATGTACCTCCTGATCGGCGTCTGGGGCGGCCCAAACAGGGTTTACGCCGCCATAAAGTTTTTCCTCTATACCCTCGTCGGAAGCCTCCTCATGCTTGTCGGAATTATCGTGCTCTATTTCTACGGGGGAAGGACCTTCGATATCCTGGAACTTATGGGGAAGACCTATCCCTACCAGATGCAGTTCTGGCTCTTCTGGGCGTTCTTCGCAGCCTTCGCGGTAAAGGTTCCGATGTTCCCGGTGCATACCTGGCTCCCCGACGCACATACGGAGGCCCCGACCGCGGGCAGTGTCATCCTTGCGGCGGTCCTCATCAAGATGGGAGCCTACGGCTTTCTCCGCTTCAGCATCCCCCTCTTCCCCGATGCGGCAAAGGCGATGACCGCTCCGATGCTGGTGCTCTCCGTAATCGCTATAATCTACGGTGCAGTCGTCTGCCTTGCGCAGACCGACCTGAAGCGTCTCATCGCCTACAGTTCGGTGAGCCACATGGGGTTTGTGACCCTCGGTATCTTCGCCCTGAATATTCAGGGGCTCGAAGGCGGCATCCTCCAGATGATAAACCACGGGGTGATAACCGGCGGGCTCTTCCTCTCAGTCGGAATCATCTACGACAGGACCCATTCCAGGGAGATCAGGGACTACGGGGGCCTCGCAACGGTTCTCCCTGTCTATGCGGCATTTTTCATGGTGCTCACCCTGGCATCGATCGGCCTTCCGGGACTGAACGGTTTCATCGGAGAGTTTCTCATCATACTCGGAGGCTTCACCGCAAGCAAATGGGCGGGGGTCTTCGCCGCCACGGGCATCATCATAGGCGCCGCCTACATGCTCTGGTTGTACCAGCGGGTATTTTTCATGGAGACAAACGAGCGGGTCCTGGGGCTCAGTGACATGGATCTGCGGGAGGTCGTTACCCTTATTCCGATGATTATTCTTATCTTCTGGATCGGCGTCTATCCCGATAGCTTTCTCAGCTTCCTGCATCCGTCGGTCCAGCATCTCATCGATCGCCTCCACGCCGTTCCTGCCGGACAGGAGGCGGTTCGTGGCGTTCTTGAGACGGTGATGCGAGTCCCCTGATGGCGTTCGATACCTTGGAGGTCAACGTATGGTGAATATACAGATGCCTGATTTAAACCCGCTCATGCCCGAGATCCTCATGATCTGTCTCGCGATGGCGGTATTGGTTCTCGATCTTGCGATACGGAGAAAGGGGGTTGTCGCCCTCCTGAGCATCATTACCGCGGGTGTCGGTGCCTATGCGGTGATGGGGGCGTCGGGGGAGACTTTTTCCGGGATGTTTATCGCAGACGGCTACAGCACCTTCTTCAAACTGATCTTCCTCATCAGCCTCGTGCTCTCGATCCTCGTCTCGGTAAAGTATATCGAGGTGGAGAAGGTGAATTTCGGAGAATATTATGCCCTCATGCTTTTTGCGACGATCGGCATGATGATCATGGCATCGGCCGGCGACATCATCGTCCTCTACCTCGGCCTCGAGCTCATGGCCTTAAGCACGTACGTCCTGGCAGGGTTCCTTCGGCATGAAACAAAGTCGAACGAGGCCTCTCTGAAATACTTCCTCCTCGGGGCCTTTGCTTCGGCTATCCTCCTCTACGGTACCGCACTTATCTATGGCCTCACCGGGACAACCGATCTCAAGGGCATCGCGAAATACCTGACGACGCACGAGCTCGCATCGAATCCCACACTCTTGCTCTCGATGATCTTCATGACCGTCGCATTTGCTTTCAAAGTCGCCGCCGCGCCCTTCCATATGTGGGCTCCCGATGCCTACGAAGGCGCGCCGACACCGATAACCGCTTTCATGTCTGTCGGGCCGAAGGCAGCAGGATTCGCAGCACTCGGCAGGATCTTGTTTATCGCCTTCGGGAGCCTCCAAGTTGACTGGTCTGGCATCCTCATTCCCATATCCATCCTCACCATGGCTGTCGGGAATATCCTCGCGATCGCGCAGACAAACATCAAAAGGATGCTCGCCTATTCATCGATCGCCCACGCAGGATACGCCCTCATCGGTATCATTTGCGGCGGCAGCGAAGGCGCGGCGAGCATGATGAACTATCTCTTCATCTATGCCTTCATGAATATCGGCGCCTTCTCCGTCGTGACCATGCTGAGAACCGAGGGAGTCAGAGGGGATGAAATCAAAGACTATGAGGGACTCGCAAAGACCCATCCCCTTGCGGCAGCCCTCATGCTCGTCTTCATGTTCTCCCTCACGGGGATACCCCCGACGGCCGGATTCGTCGGGAAGTTCTACCTCTTCATGACGGCGGTGAACTCAGGGTACACATGGCTTGTCATCGTGGCGGTTATCTTCAGCGCCATATCGGCCTATTTCTATCTCAGGATCGTCATGTACATGTACATGCGGGAGCCGAAGACGGAGGCTGCGCTCTCGACATCCGCGTCCGCAGGCATTGCCCTCGCGGTGACGGTTTTTGCCGTCCTCCTTATCGGAGTTCTCCCCTCCGGTATCATTGCCTTGGCTCGATCGGCAGTGGCCGGTTTTTAGGACAGAATTCGTCGCACCACGTCACATTCACTTCGGCAGATGTCAGACCCTGCACCCGCATTTCTTATTTCTCAGGATTTTGACCTGATCTTCAGGCGTATCGATGAATTCCTCCTGTTTCCCCTTGCTACGGGCGGGGACGTCATCGAGCGGACTGTCATGTCGGTATCCCCTCTTCTTCATCTCGGCGACCAAGTCCTCATGGACGCGGTAGAGGGCTTTCAACTTGCCTTTCCACCGCATCGTCTCGGGATGACGGGCGTATCCCTTCCTGTTCTTCGTCAGTATCGTCCATATCGCATGGAGTTCACGGTGCTCCCCGAGGAGATGCTGCCTGCATAGTCTCTCGGGCGGAATGTCCCATATCCTCATAGAGACAGTTTACCAGTTTCGCCGACCCTCGTTTCTCCTTCAATCAATGCTATGACACATCTTCACCCGGAACCCACCTGTCCTCTAAACTTTCTTTGCATTCTGTCCGCTCTTTTGCGTAAAATTATGTCCGGCACCGGACTTCATTATTTCCAAGAAATTGAGCGGATGACACGATGAATTATGACGATGCGATTGCCTATCTCTATGCCCTTCAAAAGCACGGCATCAAACTCGGACTGGAGAACACGGCCAGGCTCCTATCGCTCCTCGGCAATCCGCAGAATTCCTTTCAATCGATCCATGTAGCCGGCACAAACGGCAAGGGCTCCACATCGGCCATGCTCGCTTCGATGCTCGGGGCAGCTCGTTTCAGGGTGGGGCTCTTCACTTCCCCCCATCTCATCAGCTTCACTGAAAGGATAAAGGTAAACGGCGTCGAGATACGAGAGGAGGAGGTAGTCGAGCTGACGGGGGAGATAAAAGACGTTATAGAGCGGCGCCGAAAGGAGGACGCCTCTCAGCAGACTTTCTTGCCGACCTTCTTTGAATTCGTCACCGCCATGGCCTTTCTCTTCTTCAAGAGGAAGGGGATTGAGTGGGCCGTGGTAGAAACCGGAATGGGCGGGAGGCTCGATGCGACGAACCTTCTTCTCCCCCGCGTCTCGGTGATAACGAAGATCAGCCTCGATCACCGTGAATTCCTCGGGTCAACGCTGAAAGATATCGCAGCGGAAAAGGCTGGGATCATAAAGAGGGGGATACCTGTCGTCTCTTCCATGCAGGACGGAGTGGCGATCGAGACGGTGAGGCAGAAGGCGTTGGAGAAGGAAGCTCCTCTCTTTCTTTACGGCAGGGACTTTACGGCAAGGCTGAGGAACAGCGACCTGCACGGAATCTCCTTCGGCTATAAAGGAAATCATTCTTTTTCCGACCTCTTTGTTCCTCTCTGCGGCATGCACCAGGTCGAGAATGCGTCTGTCGCTGTGAGGGCCTTTGAGCTGGTCGAGATCGGAGATTCCCTGCCGGCCGCAGTCAAGAGGGGACTCGCCGGTACGGTCTGGCCTGGCAGGCTGGAACTGCTCGAGATGGGGCGGGACTCCGCTGACATATTGATTGATGGCGCCCACAACCCCTCCGCGTCACAGGCGCTCGCAGACTCCCTTCGGAGATACTACCGTTTCTCGTACGGCAAGATAGTCCTCATCCTCGGTATCATGTCTGATAAGGATACAGAAGGGATCATGAAGCCCCTTTTGCCGATCGCGTCGGAGATCATCTTTACTGCGCCGGGGTATGAAAGGGCCGCAGCCCCGGATAAACTTTCAGAAGAGGCGTCGGCCCTCGGCTTTTCCGGAGCGAGGATCGCCCCTACGATGAAGGAGGCGATTGATTTAGCGAAGCGACTCGGTTCCAGTGAATCCTCTGAAAGGTCCCTCATCGTCATTACCGGTTCGTTCTATACGATAGGTGAGGCAAA
Organism: Thermodesulfovibrionales bacterium; assembly: GCA_035622735.1. Classification (NCBI taxonomy): domain Bacteria; kingdom Pseudomonadati; phylum Nitrospirota; class Thermodesulfovibrionia; order Thermodesulfovibrionales; species Thermodesulfovibrionales bacterium. The sequence continues at coordinate 30,616 of DASPUT010000183.1, forward strand.
GATAGTTCTCGGGCAAGAAGGCATCCTGACGAGGCTGAGGGAATGAGGGATCTCACTTCCCTATCCTCGCCTGCAAACCACAAGCACATGAGGGTTTTGATCCTTCTTCTCTCTATCCTATTCTGTCTGCTCTGTTCAGTCCTCTATGCCCCTCATCCCTGTTTTGCCGAGGAAAAGACGACGATACAGGCGGATGCCCTTGAGTATGCGGAAAAGACATTTACCTACACCGCAAAGGGCCATGTCAAGATCGAGAAGGGCGCGGCCCGGGTCGAAGCAGATGAGATGACATACAATGAGCAGACCTCGGAAGTTGTTGCCGAAGGGAGTGTGACTTACGAGGATCCGGCGGTCGTCATCAAGGCAAAGCGGGCCGAGTTGAACCTCGAATTTGAAACAGGAGTGCTCTATGACGGGGAGATCTTCTCGAAAAAGGATAACTACCACATAACGGGGGTTGAGATCGAAAAGGTCGGGGTGGATCAGTATACCCTTAGGAATGCCTCGTGGACGACCTGTGACGCTCCGGTTCCTGCATGGTGCTTCCGGGGAAAAGATGTCGATCTGACGGTCGGTGAAGAGATAACCGCCAAGGACGTCACTTTCAAAATAAGGGATCTACCCGTTCTCTATACCCCTTATATCGCTGCCCCGGTTGCGCGGGAGAGAAAATCAGGCCTTCTCATACCGGCAGTCGGGCTCGTGAGCTCAAAGGGCCTCCACTACGAGCAGCCCTACTACATAGTCCTCTCGGAGAACAGCGATGCGACGCTCATCCTTGACGCCTACACGAAGACAGGCATCGGAGAGGGAC
>DASPUT010000184.1 GCA_035622735.1 Thermodesulfovibrionales bacterium
GCGTACCGACAGCCGCAGACCCTCGTCAGGAGGTCTCTAAAACGGGTATGGCTCGTAGAATAATTGGAAAGGGCAATGACCGCATGCACTATCGAACGACGATATTTTTTTACGATGCCTTCCGCCTTTTCGATCAATGCATCAGAGGTCTCCTTCGAAAGGAGCGAGGTGAAAAGACCTGCCGTTTTTAATGCGTCGGCCGCCCTCTCGCCAAAGGCCATCCGCCAGAGATCCTCAGGCGGTTCCACGCCGTGGCCCTTCGTCGAGGGGAACTCGTGGAAAGACACTTTCCTTGCGAAGGCCTTACCGATTTCTGCAGTAAGCAGCGCAAGGTCCCTCAGCCTCTCCCGCCTGCATCGGTCATGGGCCTCGAGGAGCTCGTTTTCCCTGATCCTGTCGGTAAACACAAGGACACGTTCCTGCCGGGTAACGCCGAGGTTTCTTGTAAAGATCGATCTGATCGATTCCGTTACCATGGAGCAGCCGTCCCGGACTCTCCCGGCAGCTATCGGAACATGAATTCCAGCTGTTCGAGGTGTTCGCCCGGGAATCCGATGGGATAGTCGTTGTCGAAACAGGCCGTGCAGAAATCCCCGGAATCGGGAACGATCCTCTTCGTGCCTTCGAGGCTGAGATATGCGAGGGAATCGGCCGTCAAATATTTTCTTATCTCTTCAAGCCGGTGCGTGGAAGCTATGAGTTCCTGCCGGGTCGGGGTATCGATACCGTAGAAACAGGGGCCTATGGTCGGCGGAGAACTGATACGCATGTGAACCTCTCTGGCGCCTCCCACCTCGCGGATCATCTTCACGATCTTCTTGCTCGTCGTTCCCCTCACGATTGAGTCATCCACAACAATAACCTTCTTCCCCTCGAGGAGTCTCCTTACGGGGTTCAGTTTTATCTTTACACCGAAATGCCGGATGCTCTGGCGCGGTTCGATGAACGTCCTTCCGACATAGTGGTTCCTTATGAGGCCGAAATCAAAATGGATTCCGCTTTCTTCCGAGAACCCGATGGCGGCCGGCACTCCGGAGTCAGGTACGGGAATGACGATATCGGCATCGACCGTTGATTCGCGCGCGAGCTGATGCCCGAACTCTTTCCTTATTTCATTCACGTTCTGATAGCCGAAGATATAACTGTCCGGACGGGAAAAGTAGATATACTCGAATATGCAGTGCGCCTTCCTGAGGCTCGGCAGCGCCCTCACAGACTTCATGCCGCTCTCGTTTATGACAAGCAATTCGCCGGGTTCGACATCCCGGATATATGTTGCGTTTATCAGGTCGAGGGCGCAGGTTTCCGAGGCGACCACATAGGCGCCGTCTACCTGACCAAGGCAGAGCGGCCTTACCCCGTGAGGGTCCCTCACCGCTATCAATTCCTTTTCCGTAAGCACCAGGAGACTGAAGGCCCCGCTGACCCTCTGCAGCGCCTGAATGATTCTGTCGCTCGACCCTTCCCCTTTTGCATGGGCAATGAGATGGACGATCACCTCGCTGTCTGACGAAGATTGAAATATGGCGCCTTGCTCCTCGAGCTCTTTCCGGAGTTCCGTGGCATTGACGAGGTTGCCATTATGCGCCAGGGCGAGCGTGCCAAGGGCGAAATTAGCGACGATCGGCTGTACATTTTTCAGGACGCTGCTTCCTGCGGTGGAATAGCGGTTATGTCCGATCGCCATGTGCCCGGGCAGTCTCTTGAGCCTCTTTTCGGTAAATATGTCAGCAACGAGACCCATGGCCTTTTCCGTATAGAGCTGTTTCCCGTCGGAGGAACATATGCCGGCCCCTTCCTGCCCTCGGTGCTGCAACGCGTAAAGACCGAGGTAGGTCAGATTGGACGCCTCCGGGTGATTGAATACGCCGAATACTCCGCATTCCTCGCGGATGTCGTGAAAGAGCAACGGCGACTTACGGGGATGGACGGTCTTTTTCAATTCCACAGTTGTCTCCTATGATCTCCCGGGGGAAAATCGTATGTATTTTTCCCAGTACGTGTGGAGTTCCTTTGTGGCTATGATATCGCCGAGGCAATATTTTGCTATATCGAGATACCTCTTCGACGAGAACAGCTCTTTGACCTCGTAACCGGTTATTCCTTCGGATTTCGGGCTCTTAATGCCGAACGTCTTGCACCACATATCGAGACTGAATCTCCTCTTGGTCGCTCCGTAAAAAGTAAGCTGGTCGAGAAGGTCGATATGTGCGCCGTTATATCTGTTCGGCATCAGATCGCGTGAAGGCGCCACCTTGTGTACTGCCGATCTCACCATGATAAAAGGGCAATCAAAGCCCCTGCCGTTGAACGTGATGAACTGGTCATAGCTCCTGACCGTATCCCAGAAATGCCCGATAATCTCGCGCTCCGTACCGGAACGAAAACTGATGCCGTTCTCCTCGAAGGGTGAGAGAGATTCACCCGGGGATTGAAAATAGACCGCGCCCTTCATCGAGTCCGGATTCATCATGCCTATAGAAATAATCTCTCCGGTAACTGGATAGAAGGAGAGACTTTCCTTAACCCCTTGAATCTCTTCCTCCGTTTCGGTCCACCTGAGGAGATAGTCCTGCGTCATCTTATCGAAGGACTCAAAATCCCTCCCGACGGTCTCAATGTCGAAAATGATGCGCGACATGAGATCGGTCTAACGCGAAACGGCCGGCAGAGAGCCGTATGGGACTCCCGTATCCGAAGCTTTCATCCCTCAGTCTGCACTCTTACGATGCCTTGGGTAATTCCTTGAAAACCTTCCACGTCTTCAGAAGGTCTATCGCCCGCTGGAGTTGCAAGTCATCCTTTTCGGATACCTCGAGGGGAGCGGTCTCCTGTTGAGGTTTCGCCACTTCCTCTTCCTGTTCGTTCTTAAGATGACGCTCCAGGTCTTTCTCTCTCATGACCGTATGCTCTTTCGCGCCGTTTTTTGCCTCCAATTTTGCGACGATATCAGGCGTGATCCCGGTGGATTGAATAGATGTCCCGCTCGGAGTATAATAGCGAGCCGTAGTCAGCCTGAGACCGGAACCGTCACTGAGAGGGATGACGCTCTGGACCGATCCTTTCCCGAAGGTCTGGACTCCCAGTATTACCGCCCTGTGCCAGTCTTTGAGGGCGCCGGCAACGATTTCAGAAGCACTCGCGCTCCCCTGGTTCACGAGCACGATCATCGTCGGTTTGTCATAATAGGGCAACTTCCCGCCCGTCTTGTATTCGGTCTTATCACCACTCCTGTCTTTAATATAGACAACGAGTTTCCCGGGGGGCAGGAACTGACTCGTGACATCGATCGCACTGTTCAGGAGTCCGCCGGGGTCATTTCTCAAGTCAAGGACGAGGGAATGCATCTTCTCGTCGTTCAGCTTGGTTAGTGCCGCTGCCAGATCCGCAGCAGTCTGCTCCTGGAATTGGGTCAGTTTTATGTAACCGATACCCTCTTCGAGCATCTTCGACTTCACGCTTTTTATCTTGATGATATCCCTCTCGAGCGTAAAATCCTTCGGCTCCTTCCAGTCATCACGCATGATGGTTATCTTTACCTTTGTCCCCTTGGGCCCCCTCATCTTATTCACGGCATCGTGGAGGGCCATGTCCCTCGTGCTCTGATCGTCAATCTTGATGATCCTGTCGCCGGCCATTATCCCCGCCCGATAGGCAGGCGTATCCTCGATCGGTGCAATGACCGTGAGGACGTTGTCCTTGATCCCGATCTGGATACCGAGTCCCCCGAACTCCCCCTTTGTATCGACTTGCATCTCCTTGTAGACATCGGGGGGCATGAAACTGGAGTGGGGATCGAGGGAATTTAACATCCCCTTGATCGCACCGTAGACGAGGTCCTTCGTCTTTACGTCCTCCACATAATTCTTCTTCACGATCGAGAGGACTTCCGTAAATGTCTTCAGATTTTCATATCCTTCAACCTCTGCGCTTACACGGCCTATTGACCATCTGCCGACCATGATGCCCGCTGCGGCAACCGTCAGAACCAAAAACCACGTGATAAGTATCTTCCGCCTACTGCGCGCCATCTCTCTGTCTGACCTCCTCTTATTCGCCCCGAATGCTTTGCCGCACCTGCTGGGGCACTATCTTTTTCTTAACCACTGCATCGGATCAAGGGGCTTGCCCTTATATCTAATCTCGAAATAAAGAGAGGGAGCGCTGAGGATTCCTGACTCTCCTGCCCTGCCCACGACCTCCCGCCCCTTTATTATATCTCCAACCTTAAAAAAAATCTCCGATAGGTTTGCGTAGAGCGTGTGATACCCTTCTCCGTGGTTGATGATGAGGAGGTTACCGTAGCCCTTGAACCAGTCTGCAAAAACGACCTTGCCTTCGTGTACTGCCTGTATGGAATCGTCATCTGCCTTGATATAGATGCCGTTCCTGAAAACAGGGGTATTGAACCGGGGATCTTTCTGACTGCCGTAAGGGACAGCGACCTTGCCGCCGACAGGCCATGAGAGTTTTCCCTTGAGTGCCGAAAATCCCCGCGCTTCGTACGTCTCCTTCTCCTCAAGTTTCTTGATGACCTCAGAGAGCCGCCTGGCGGCTTCCCCTAACTCCCTGAGCATCTTCTCCTGAGTGGACTTCTCACTTCTGACCGACGTGAGGAGATACTCCCTATCCCTTTTCTTTTCCTCAAGGGTCTTTTCCGTAACCCGGATTCTGTCTTCGCTCACCCTCAGATCCGCACGGAGACTTTCGAGCCGCTTTTCTTTTTCTTCCAACTTCCTCAGGGTATCGAGATAACCGTCGATGACCCTTCTCTCATAGAGCGAGATGATTTCGAGGTACTTCCAGCGCCGCATAATCTGCGCCATATCATCCGCTGCGGTAACGAGAACGAATAATTCGTATGATTGTCCATATCGCTGCATCGCCTGAAGCTTCCTCTTCATCCACGCCCGCTGTTTGTCCAGCTGCCCCCTATTCGTCGCTATGTCGGCCTCAATCGCCTTCATCTCCGATTCCGTTTTTTGAAGTCGCACCGTCTGCTTCCTCAGTTCCGCTCTGACGGCGTCGAGTCCCCTGTTCGCTGTGTCGATTTCCTCGATGACCGAGTGCTCTCGCCTCTTCGCTTCGTCAAGCTTCTTCCTGTGCGCCTCCATCTCCTTTTGAAGCCTCCGATACTCCTCCTTAGGGTTTTCAGCGGAAGCGGTTCCGGAGAGAGGCAGTACTGCGGTAAGGACCAAGAAATATGTGCCCAGGGAAAGGGCAATGGGCACTAACTCCCTGATCCCGTGGAACGAGCGAAGGAACCTTTCGGAAAAGGAACGGGGAGCTACGCATCTTCTCCGGAGCATGATGCCGTCCTCTCCTTTCATACCGTCATCGCCATGGATGAGGGAAGTCCTAAAACTTAATCCTCCCGATCGCGATGAACGCACCGGCGATCCCCAGGAAAAAGCCAGCACCCGGCACGCACGCGAGGATTCGCTGAGGGAACACCACGGCACCGAAAAGAGGGGCCGTCGCAGTCAACTGCATAACCACAATGGCATAAAAGGCGAGAATGAAGATGAGGCTGATGCCGCCCCCGGCCGCACCGATCACCCCTCCCTCCACGAGAAAAGGTAGTCTGATGAATCTTTTCGTTGCGCCGAGGAGTTTCAGGGTCTCTATCTCTTCCCTCCTCCGATAGAAGAGTATCTTGACGGTGCTATAGCATATGAAAATGATACCGGCGGCCATGATGACCGTGAGGATAAGGCCCGCGGTCTGAACCCCTGTCTTGAGAGAATGAAGAGAGACGAGGAACTTCTCTCCGTACTGTATATCCTCCATGCCCGGAATCTTCCGTATATCGGAAACGAAGGATTTTACCGATTCCGGTCCCACGACTTCTCGTTTTAACCGGATCTCGATCGAAGCAGGCAGGGGGTTTTCATTCAATCCTTCAAGGATGTAGTCGGCACTCTTCATTGAGGCCTTCAGTTCACGGAGCGCCTCGGCCTTCGAAGTGTAGGTCACCTTTTCGACGCTCCGGTGCTTCTTGAGTGACGCAATAATTTCCTGCGTATCCTGTTCGGAAATCCCTTCTTTGAGATATGCAACAACGGAGAACCTCTCGGGAAGTCTTTTCGTGAAGAGATTCAGATTGTACATGAAAAGTACGATGAGGGTCAGGACGAGGAGTCCCATCGCTATGGTGAGAATCGATAAGAGGTTGATCCACCGCTCGCGCCACAGGCTCCGGAGGGCCACCTTCATCGCATAGGGCATCGGCCTATCCCCTCGCTTCTCCCACAAGGGAACCGGCATCAAGCCTGATGACCCGTTTGCCGCTATTCTTGAAGAGATCCCGGTTGTGGGTCGCGATGAGTATCGTAGTCCCCTTTGCATTGATTTCCCGGACTATGTTCATGATCCCTGCCGCGGTGTCTGCATCAAGGTTTCCTGTCGGCTCATCAGCAAGGAGTATGGTCGGCTCTCCGATGATCGCCCTCGCTATCACTACCCGCTGCTGTTCTCCCCCTGAAAGAGCGGGGGGGAAGCTGTCTGTCTTATGTCTGAGATTCACCATCTTCAGCGCATCGAGGACCTCTTCTTTCACATTCCTTTCAGGAACGTTCCTCACCCTGAGCGACAATGCCACATTATCGAAGACCGTCATGTTATCGAGGAGCCGGAAATCCTGAAAGACGATGCCGGTGTTCCTCCTGAGGAGTGGAATCGTGGAGCCGTCAAGCCTGTCCGTTTGCCAATCCGCTACGGATACGCTGCCGGAATCAGGGAGTTCCGCCGCATAGATGAGTTTGAGGAGGGTCGTCTTACCGGCGCCGCTCGGGCCGGTTATAAAGGCCAGTTCACCCTTTTCGAAGGAAAGGGTTATGTTCCTGATTGCCGTGTTCGTATCATAGTACTTTGAGACATTATCGAAGTGTATCATAGAGAAGTCTTTACGGTCTTTACAATCTCCTCC
>DASPUT010000185.1 GCA_035622735.1 Thermodesulfovibrionales bacterium
CGACCACACACTCCTCAGGCCCGATGCAACCCCCGGTGATATCAGAAGGCTCTGTGATGAGGCGAGACTCCACGGTTTCTTCTCCGTATGCGTAAATCCTTTTTATGTCCGGGCGGCCAGGGAAGCCCTCGGAGGGAGCGCCGTCAGGACAACGACCGTGATCGGATTTCCTCTCGGGATGACCCTCACAAAGGTCAAGACCTTTGAAGCACTGGAATCCGCGCTTGCCGGAGCCGATGAAATTGATATCGTTATGAATGTCGGCATGGCGAAGTCAGGCCACTGGGATATCGTGACAAAGGACATCGATGATGTTATCGCCGCCACCGGGGGAATCGTCCACAAGATCATCATCGAGACATGCTATCTCGACGGGGAGGAGAAGAGAAAGGCATCGGAGATGGTCCTCGAAACAGGTGCGGGATTCGTCAAGACATCCACCGGCTTCGGCCCCGCAGGAGTGACGATTGAGGACGTTGCCGTCATAAAGACCGTCGTCCGGAACAGGTGCGGGATCAAGGCGGCAGGCGGCATCAGGACATTGTCGCAGGTCAAAGAGTTGATCTCTGCAGGTGCAACGAGAATAGGGACATCGGCCGGAGTAGCGATCATGGAGGAAGCGCAGAGAGGGCATGATATTCGACATCAGGGGGCGAGGGAACGGCCCTGACGCGCTGTCAGCGATCATTCGCGGCCGCGCTTCCCGTTCCGACAGGTTCCCCGCGGTAGGCGTTCCTTTTCTGCAAAACAGACGATGTCTGAAGCTTCGCAGACGTGGACTATCTTCCGGATTTCCATTATAATCGTAAAGGCAAGGAGCTGCACTGAGTCCCGCTCTTTCTCGATCAGCAGGGGGCAGAAGGGCCATCGGTCCGGTCAGCCCTTTCCGCGTTTGAAGCCATTCAAAAGGAGGTGCGCGCGTATGGTCAGATATGTCGGAAGAATTGCCCCGTTCGTTCTCCTCGCGTCGTTTTTCATCGGCTGCGCCACAGTGAAGGATGCTCCCTTAGTCGAAGGCCCTAAACCGAACCCGTTGCTCGTCGGCGTGACCCCTGACTCCCCTCCCATGATTTTCAGACTGAACGGAGAAATCTCGGGAGCGGAGGCAGACATGGCGCGCCGGCTCGCGAAGGAACTCGGCCGGCCTCTCGAATTTGTGGATCTTGGATGGGAGCAGGAGATCCCCGCTCTCCTCGAAGGGAAGACCGATATCATCATGTCAGGCATGACGATAACCGATGCGAGAAAGGTAAGAATCAATTTCACCTACCCTTACCTCAAGAGCGGCCTCGTGATAGCGATGCGTGCGGGAGATGCATCGAAGTACACTTCCGTAAAGAGTATCTTGGATGATTTTCCGACTACGGGAGTGATAAAGGGCACAACAGGCGAAGCATACGTCCGAAAGAATTTTCCGCCGGCGATAAGAATCGTGGCCGTGCCGAACATAAAAGACGCTGTTCTTGAACTGAGGCAGAGAAGGATCGACATCATTGTTCACGACGCCCCTGCGATAGTCTGGATCGTCTCGGAAAACGAGGCAGAAATAAAGGGCCTTTGGGAGCCGCTGAACGAGGAAGACCTCGGGTGGGGAGTGAGACGGGACGACGAGGAATTCCTGGACCGAGTGAACACGGTTCTGAGAAACTGGAAGAAGGATGGAACATTGAAGGAGATCCTTCTCAAATGGCTCCCCTATTGGAAGAATTTCGATTAGTCTGAGCATGGCGCTTCTCGTGACTTCATTCAGTCGAAGCGTGTCTCGGGCGTGTCGCGGCGGCATCCGAAGGGGGATTCGCCTCTTTGTCGTCCTCTGCCTCCTCTGCCCTGCCGGATTCCTGTCTTCTCAGGCGGCATCGGCCCAGAAGTTCCCCCCGATCATTCAGGAGAAAGGGACGTCCTCAGCGCCACCCCTGCAGGCGGCACTTCCGTCGACTGATGAAGATATTGATGAGACGATAGCGCGGCTCGAATCCCGGATAGCCGAACTCCGTCAACTGTCCGCAGCGGCATCGGAGGCCGTCGCATCCGAGGCGGGGGGAGTATTCGGCGCAACTCCCGACGAGATAAGAAACCGCCAGAGAATCATCAGCGAGACCATCTTCCTACTCGACAGGCATGTCAAGACCCTGAGGGATTTGAGGGATATCCGGAAAACAAACAGTGACCATGCAGGGGAGATAAAGGCCTGGAAGGGCTTCAAGGAGAAACCTCCCTTCCCCATTTCGTTTCTCGACAGCCTGCGTGACGCTATCCTCAACCAGAGACTCGACTTGCAGGCCCTCGAGATGAGACTCCCGTCGGCAAGAGAGGACCTCAGGCAGTTTACAAAGAATCTGAAGGAGAGCCGCAAGGAACTGCGTCTCGCTCAAGAGCGGTTCGACAAGAGCAAGGGTACCCCCTCGGAATTGAGACAGCGCTGGCTCCTCGATCTGATACGGCAGAAGAACGAACTGAACGAGGCAGGTGCGGCGTCGGCCGAAACCCGCAGGCTCGAAACAGAGGAAGCTCTCGCCGGTAAGAAGGAGTACATCCGGTTTCTCGAAGAGCAATTGGGCGCAGCTGAGAGGGTCTCTCCCTTTTCGAAGGCTGACCTCGAACTGAAGCTCCAGGAGCTTGACAGCCAGCGCAGGCCGATCGAGAAGGAGATCATTCAGGGCCTGAGAAGAGACGATGATGCGAAAAAGAATCTTCAACAGACGCGCGATGCCTTGAATAAGGCGCTGGCCGAACTGAAGCCGGACCTTCCCCCCAGCCAAAAGCAGATCGATCTCCTGAGTCGTCTGCAGTCCTTGCTCAGCGCGCAACAGGTCGTCACGGAAACCGCCAACGCGAAGGTCGAAATTCTGAAGTTTATGCTCCAGCTGGTCGATACCGCCCAGACGATGTGGGAAGACCGCTACTGGCTTACCCGAAACGATGACCTCATGAAGATCAGGGAGAAATCCGCAGAGATGCGGCGGATTCTCGAAAACGCCCGCACCTGGAAAGACTACATCCAGTCTAGGCTCCTCAATTGGACGACCCTCATTCAGAATCAGAAAGAAAGAATCGCCCGCGCGGAAAGAACGCCGGACGAACGGAAAACGGAGAGTATCATCCTCGGCGCATACGAGGAGCGTCAGGCGATAGTGCTCAGAGCGGCTGAAATGGTTGCGAGGGTCGAACGTTTGGCAAACCTCCTGAACGATGAACTCACGGAGAGGCAGGAGCATGCCCCGGTGGCCGGCCGCATGAGAGAAGCGCTGACCATCTGCCTCTCTTTCATCAAAAAGATCTGGAATACGGAACTCTATGTGGCTGAAGAGACGATCATCGCCGAGGGCACCAAGATCGCAAAACCGATAAGTGTCACCATCGGAAAGGTGATGCAGGCGCTCTTGATCCTGATCGCGGGCACGTGGCTGGCGAGGCACCTGAACAGGCCGATACAGTGGTTGGTGATCAAGACATTCAAGAAGGATGAAGATGTGGCGCAGCAGGTGAGCAAGGTATCGTTTCTCGTGCTCTTCGTCTGCGTGCTCGTCTTTTCTCTCGTCTCGGTGAATATCCCGCTCGCCGTCTTCGCCTTCCTCGGCGGAGCGCTCGCGATCGGCATCGGCTTCGGGGCGCAGCACCTCATCAACAACTTTATCAGCGGGTTGATCCTCCTCTTTGACCGTTCCATTAAGGTCGGCGATATTGTTGAGATAGAAGGACAGGGAGGGCGGGTCACGTCCATAGGCATGCGGAACTCCCATATCATCGGGTTTGACGGTGTGGAATTGCTCGTGCCGAACAGCCAGTTCCTGCAGCAAAAGGTGACGAACTGGACGCTCTCTGACAGGCTGAGGCGTTACTCGCTCTCTGTCGGCGTCGCCTATGGTACACCCACGAAGGAAGTATCGAGATTGATCCTCAGGGCAGTCGAAAACCACGAGTCAGTGCTGAAAGATCCCCTGCCCGTTGTACTTCTCGAAAAATTCGAGGAGAACGCGCTTACATTCTCGGTCTATTTCTGGCTCTACCTGGAGCCTGGACAGGATAACCGCATAGTCTTAAGCGACATACGCCATCGGATCATCGAACTCCTCAACGACGCGAAAATCACTATCGCTTTCCCCCAGCGAGACGTCCATCTCGATTCGGTACGCCCGTTGGAAGTCAAAGTCGTGCCTGCAGCCGACAGCAAGAAATCCCCGGGGGAGTAGCGCGAACGCCATAGCACATTCCATCCGAGTCCTATTCCGGTATCGTCACGAACAGATAGAGCGCCACGCCCCCGAAGATCACCGGCACGAGCCATGCGGAGAATACCGGAGAGAGAATTCCCGTATACCCCATCGAAAGGCAGGCGGTATACCCCAACCAGTACAAGAGACTGATGAATATCCCCATCGCCGTTGTTATGAGGCCGCTCTTTATTTCCCCTCTCGTCGCCAGGGAGACTCCCACGAGAAGCATGATGATATTGATCAGGGGGAAAGAGAGCCGCGAATGGATATCGATGAGAAGCCTCGTGTTCTTGATGCCCGCATCCCTCAACCGTTTCGTGTAGGAAAGGAGCTCCCGGGCGTTCATCTCTTCCGGTTTCTGCATTCCCCTGCCGATGATGTTCGGGGAATCGATGACATCAGACCGGATTTCGCCGAACTTCGTGACCGTACCGCTCTTGATGTTGTAATCCGTTACCCCTCTGAGATACCAGACACCCCTCTCCGGCCGGGAGGAAGAAGGTCCTTCCAAATACCGCCTTCCATCGTCTCCACGAGATTCCAACACGGGCCCCCACTCACCTGAGTCAGCCTCTATCCGGTCCGTAAGCATGTCGCCCTCTATCTTCATGATCGTGACGCCCCTGATGGCTCCCTTATCGGGAAGGTACAAGTCTATCTTGACGATGCAGTCCCTCGCCCGTAACCATGCCGTCCCTTCCTTCACGGTCAGGATCTTCTCCCTCTTCGTGATGGAATCACTCAGCCGGTGTGCCTTCTTGGAGAAGTTCGGTGCAACAAACTCGCTCATGAGGAAAGCGGCGAGCGCGAGGAAAATGCCGCAATAGATGAACGGGACAAGGAGACCCTTGATGCTTCCGCCGGAGGCCTTAATCGCCACGGTCTCCTTCCGTCTTCCGGCCTGTCCGAAGGTGAAGAGACTGCTCAGAAGTGCCGCCACCGGCATAAGGTAAAGGAGGTACCGGGGGACGTTCAGGAGCGAGTAGAGGAGGAGTTTGCTCGCAGGCGGGTTATATTGAATGAACCCTTCGATCTTGTCGACGAGTTCAATCATGCTCGATATGAACCCGAGTCCCAAGGCAATGATGAAGAAGAGGAGAAAGAATTCCTTCAGATAGTATCTCTGGAGCATCGTTATCATCGTGACCCCGCCTTCCGGAAGGCCCAGAGCGAACATGCCCCGAGCAGGGCGATGGGGATCCATGCGCCCACATAGTGCGGCAGGATACCCGAACGAACGGTATTTTCGGCGTAGACGAGGATAATATAAAAGACGGTGAAGACGGCCAGCCCTATCGTGAGTCCCCCGAGCCTGCCTGATTTCCCCGATATCAATGCCAGGGGCGGACCGAGAAACATGAGAAAGAAGCAGAGGACGGGCAGGGAAAGCCTCCGGTGGAATTCCAGGAGAAGCGATATCCTGTCCCTCCGATCCTTCCCGGCAGCCTCCCTGAGCAGTTCTCCTGGCGTCATCTCGGCGTTCTTCCGCATCGGCCCTTCCGCCATCAGGTTCAGGGAGAGTTTATAGCCTTCAAAAAAAATCTCGAGGGAACCTTCACCCTTTGCGATGTGGACAAAGCCGTCTTTGAGAAAGAGGGAAAGGTTGTTCTCACTGTCGGCATAAATCCTCCCCTCGCGGGCCGTGAGCGCCTTCGGTTCCTTCTTGTCTCTCCTGTCGTAGATAAAGATCCCTCTCATCCTGTCCGGTTCAGGTTTGTCCCTGACGAGGATGACAATGTCCTTGAAGGAGGTATTGAAGATCCCCGCCTCTATCGCGAGGGGCGCGCGCTGCATAATGATCTTGATGAGGGCGTCTCTCAGTTTCGATGCGGACAAGGGGCTGATCGAGAAACTGATGAGAAGACCGAAGAGGAAACACCCTGTGCCGAGGACGAAGAGGGGCCTGCAAATATCCCTGAACGGCATCCCGGCTGCCCTGAGCGCCGTAAGTTCGCTGTCGGCATTCATCCTGCCGTACGTGAGGAGAGCCGAGAGGAGCAGGGACATCGGGATCGTCAGGAGCATGAGTTGAGGCTGGATGTAAAACAGTATCCTCGCCATATCCGCAAGCGATGCCCCGACACCCGACAGGAGCCGGCTCAGACGCAAGACCTTCTCCATGAGGAGAAAAAAATTCAGGGAAAGCAGGCTCATGAGAAAGGTGACAGTCAGCTCTTTCAGTAGTGCCCTTTCGATGATTTTGAGACGCAATAACGGCATTATCCCCATGATTTCTCTACAGGCTTCCCTGCCCGATAATGAAGGATGATCTCACTCTTGCGGTGTCGATCAGGCCCTTCATCTCAATTATGGAACCCCTTAACTGAAGAGAAGGCCATTTACTTCTTCGAAATGATTCTCTTGTAGCAGGGAGCGTTACGGATATTATTGTACGTCTTCGATGTCTTGATATAGGGCCAGTTATTGTATCCCTTTTCTATAGCCATTTCCAACCACCTGCAGGCCTCAAGCGGCTCGTTCCGCGCCGCGTACATCTCGGCCATACTGTTCAGCGCATAGATGTTATTGGGGCTGAGTTCGAGGGACTTCCTGATATCCCTTTCGGCCTCCCCATATCTCCCCATGAGAATAAAGGTAAAACCACGATTGTTATAGGCCATGCTGTTACCCGGGTCGAGCACAATGGCCCTGTCGAGATCGGAAATTGAACGTTCATAGCTCCCGAGCTCCTGATAGGCATTCCCCCTGTTGATGTAAGCCTGAACAAATGACGGATTCAGCTCGGTAGCCTTGCTGAAGTCCGCAATCGAGAGGGTGTGCTGACCCCTCTTTTGATAGGCTATCCCCCTGTTGTTGTAAGCGCAATAATTCTCCGGGCGGGACTCTATGATCTTGCTGTACTTGGCGATGTCGAAATCAAATTTCCATGTTTTACGCATAATAAAGGTAATTTTACCCTTTTGGCGCATATATTACAACACGGACGAGCCCGGCGATGCTGTCATTCCTGTCACACCCATGTGTCAAAACCGACACAGATAGCATCTCCCTTCCGTCACTATAACCTATTATTATCAGCAAGTTAGCAATGGCATAGTTATTGCTGAATCAGTAGATGATTGACGTTTTTTACTTGACATCGGCTGGGTGACATGCTATAAACTTACAATTTGTTGATGCAGAAACTGCCCGAGACAGCCTCTCAGCAGGAGATGATCCGGAGAAAACGGGCAGGGAAAGGGGATGATAGCGAGAGACAAAGAGAAGAAGAGCTGAATAGGATAGTAGGGAGTACATCCGCCATTGGCGGACAAATACTGAACTAACCAGGAGGTTAGGAAGTGAAACATTACGTAGCATTGTTTTTAGGTGTATTGCTTCTGCTCGGCTTTGCAGCGAGCGCGTTTGCGATTCACGCCGAGATCCCTTCGGAGACCCAGGCGGTCGTCGCGACAGGCGGCACCCAGATAACCATCGGCGGTGAGCTGAGGTTCAGGGGCGAAGTGCAGCAGAATACCTCAGATTTCAACAGTAACTTACCAGACCACAAAGCGTATTATGATGAGAGAGTAAGGCTCTCGATCGAGGCGAAGGTCACACCCAATGTTACGGGTATGATCCAGCTGGAATCAACCAATGAGGATGCGACATCAAAGTCTCAGGACCTCAATATCTGGGGTAACTATCCCGGTCAGGGTTCGTACGCGACAGGTCTCTATGTGGCCGGTAACGCCAAACACAGCGCCCTCAGCGTCCTCCAGGCATGGATCCTCTATACGGGAACCGGCCTCTTCGGGGTGCCTTCGGGTGTTAAGGTCGGGCATATGCCGCTCGCCCTCGGTAACGGTCTCTTCTTCGACCACACGAAGTTCGGCGATGATGCCCTCCTGTTCTTTGTAGACCCTGTTCAGGACTTCCATGTCGTCGCCTTGACAGCGAAGTTCAGGGAAGGCAGCACGATTCAGAACGACGACGCCAACGCCTATGTGTTGATCCTCAACTACGCTCCGAAGAGCTGGTCCGCAGCCTTTGACGCTACCTATGTCGATGACCAGAGGTCATTCGGCACGGCGGCAGTCGGTGCGGCGGGACCTCCGGGACCTTTCTACACGAACGGCCCTGGCCCGAACAGCCCGACCCACTTCTACAACTTCGGCCTCCATCTCAATGCCAACGTCGAGGGCTTCGCTCTTAAGGGAGACGGAGAACTTCAGGCAGGCAAAGTAGACAACGCAAATCCCGCCTCTCACGCGAAGGCAGATTTCACAGGCTGGGCTGCGATGTTGGGCGGCAGCTACAAGCTCGACCCCGTGACGCTCTCTCTTGAGTGGGCATACGGAAGCGGCCCGTCCGCGACTTCGAACAACATTCCGTCGTTCGTCACCTCACTCGGCGCGGACAGGCATTTCACCTATGTCTATGAATACCGCACCGTGAACGCATGCGGCCAGCAGTATGGCGGTATCTGTAACACCCAGTACATCAAGGTGGGCGGAGCAGCAGACCTCGCGAAGGACCTCTCCGGCGACATGCAGTTCTACTGGCTCCACGCCAATAAGGTCTCTGCGTTCGTGTTCCCGGTGGGCGGCCAGAGCAGCAAGCAGATCGGTTGGGAAATCGATGCGAAGCTGAACTATAAGCTAGACCGGAACCTTAACTGGTGGGTAGAGGGCGGATACCTCTTTGCAGGAAACTTCTGGGAGCAGCTACAGGTTGCCCAGAAGCAGCCCGCGGGTAGCAGCCCGGATAACGCTTACGCGGCAAGGACGGGAATCCAGCTCAACCTCTAATTCCGTTCAGAACGAGCGTACTAAAAAAGG
>DASPUT010000186.1 GCA_035622735.1 Thermodesulfovibrionales bacterium
CGAAATCAGGCTTCAGCCGCAACGCTGTTTGGTATTCCGCTATTGCCTTATCGAGTTGACCACTAGATGCGTATGCGGCACCAAGGCCGTTATAAGGACGTGCCTTGTGAGGGCTCTTCTCCACTATATCCTGCCACAGGCTTATCTCGTCCCTCCATTGATTATTCCGAGCGTAGGTGAGGCCTGAAAAGAGGAGAGTTAAGAGGACGAACAGCAAAATGACCGCCGTCTCGATCTTCAGTCTTTTCGCTGCGATCAATAGCCCTGTTGTCATTCCGGTGAACACTCCTACCAGGGGAAGATAGAGCCGGTGCTCAAATATCACATCCGCAATCGGAATGATACTTGATTCGACGGATAATGTTATAAAGAACCAGAGAATCCCGAAACCCATAAGACGATGATGTGTGGCGAGTGAGGGAGAATTGTTCTTCATCCCTCGTAAGAGGAGATATACCCCTAGTCCAAGGATGGCCAGGAGAAAGAGAAAAGAGAGGAAGACAGAGGGCGTGAAAAGAGAATGGTAAACCGGATAATCGTAGTCAAGATTCTGTCCTATTGGCAGAAAGATGAGTCGTATATAGGTGACGATTACCCTCATCTCCGTCACGAGATACTCCCATCGTGACATTTGAGTCTGAACCTTCGTCATTTCGCTCACATCCGATAATATCTCTCCCAGAGGTCTATCACTGTGAAGAACGCTTATGGGAATGATTATCAGGGTCATCAGAACCGGCAGAAGGAAAAGAACCGTTTTCTTCACTAAGGATCTGAAGAAAATAAGCTCATAGAGAACTATCACGAGCGGAAGAGTAAAGGCGATCTCCTTCGTCTTCATCGCACAAACAGCGGAGATAATAGCGATAAGATAAGAAAGTAGGCATGAACCGGAAAACAATCTCCCCTCGGTGCCATCTTGCGTCTCCATTGCCAACCTTCCTTTTATGTACATGACGATGGAAAGGAGATAAAAAAACGTCGCAAGGGAGGCGAACCGCTGAATGATATATGTCACCGCCTGGGTCTGTAGTGGATGCGAGACGAAGAAGAGCGCCGAAAAGAGGGCGATCAAGGAGGGAGCGGGAGAAGGGGAACCCTCCAGTTGCTCCATTGATGTTGTCCTGAAGGTAAGTAATACGAAAAAGTACAGAAGGAGCGCATTGCATATATGAATAAGAAGGTTCACCATATGGTAACCGATAACGTCGACCCCCCCGAAGTGATAGTTTATGGCTAAGGAAAGATAACCGATGAAGCGCCGGGGATTATAGTCGTGGCCCCTTCTGTCTGAAACGAAGTTCTTAATATCCCTAATTACAGGCTCATTAATAATATGGGGCTTGTCGTCAAACTGGAAAGGACTGTGGAAGGTATTGGAGTAGGCGAGAAAACCGATGGCTGCTATCAAAACAAAATGAATAAGTCGTTTTCGCAAGATCCCTATAGCATAAGTGTGCTTGGAACCCTCGGAACTGCTTTGATTGATCCAGACTTCCTCAGCAGCCCTTCTTCGCCTTGATAGTCCGAGCATTACAATAATATAGCATAACGCTTTCTTATCGACTTACTCTCACCTAAACAAAGCTGCCCCAACCCACAGGAGCCCGTGACGATTGCCATGCTAATTTCGGCCAACCGATTATTAGTGGTTCCGTTTCTTAGCGGAATTCATTGGCGGTCCTATGGTGTTTAATTAGCGATGTCTTAACTTTTACAGTTGAATCCCTTTCGTTTTCTTGTGTCATAGCCATTCTATTTGTTGCTGAAAGCGGCGTTCATTCCTGCCATAAGAATCGAGGCCTTGTGGACTAAAGCCGCACCAGATGCTTCTCTCCTTACTGTTGTACTCTTCGTTACGCTTACTATTGCATTTCTTGGCCTAATGAAGTATGTTACAAAGCAAGGATCTAAGCGGTGCTCTCTCAAATGTGCTTGGTGCGAAAAGGGGGAAAATGAGGGCTTATCGGTTTCGTAAAATTATTGTCGAGGAGGGACAGAAAATGTCTTACAGGATCATATTTGTCGTCGCGATTGCCGCAGGGCTTCTCTCTGCTGCCGTTGCCTTCGGAGAACCGAATATGGAGGAAGGCAAATGGGAGATGACGATGAAGACGGAGATGCCGGGCATGCCGATGGAGATGCCCCCGACGAAGTATACCCAGTGCCTTACGAAGAAGGACATGGTACCGCAGAAGAAAGAAAAGAACGAGGATTGCAAGATGATCAGCAGTAAGGTCGAGGGGAATACGGTCACCTGGGTAATGCAGTGTAAGACAAAGGGCGGCACGGTAGACAGCACCGGAAAGATCACCTATAAGGGGAATAGCTTTGAGGGCGTCGTCAAGACGACGATGAAGGAGTCCGGTGACGAACAGATCGAAGTGACAGGCCGGATGAGCGGAAAGCGCATCGGCGACTGCAAGTGAGAAAGCATACGGAAGGATAACGATCTCCCCTTTCCCCTCTGAGAGGGTAAAGGGGAGTCTCTTTACACTATTTCACCTTCCCTTTTGAGCAGGCCGTCCGCGGAAAACGGTATAATTCCCCATGCTCGATATTCTCAGGATCATCCTTGTCTTTGCGGCGATACTCCTTCTTCTCAGGCTCAAGTGGAATATCGGCCCAGTCATGGTTGTCGCTTCGATACTGCTCTTTATCCTCTACCTTGTGCCTTTGCCCGTCGTCTTCACCACCGTCAAGACCGCTGTTGCCGACCCTGTCACGGTAAAGCTTTTCTTCGCACTCACGCTGATCAGGGTGCTTGAGCTCATCCTGAGGGAGCAGAACGTTATGAAGATGATGATGGAGGTGTCACAGAAAATATTGAAGAAGAGAAGGGCGGTTATCGTTTCGATGCCGCTCCTGATCGGCCTCCTCCCGTCGCTCGGCGGCGCTTACTTTTCCGCTCCGATGGTCGAGGAATCGACGAGGGGTCTTGCGATGTCGCCCGAGGAGAAGGGCTTCATCAATTACTGGTTCAGGCATCCCTGGGAATTCATACTCCCCCTTTATCCCGGTATCCTCCTCGCCTCTGCGATAGCGAATATCGAACTGAGGAGTTTCATTCTCGCAAACACGCCTTATGCCCTGCTCATTGCGGGGACGGGATTCCTCTTCAGCATGAGAGGCATGAATGACAGGGACGGAGCCGAAGGCCCTGAAACCGGGGAAGGCGGGAATGATGCTCCTGTCTTCGGGTCCGGAGCAATCTGGAATTTTCTGCCGATAGTCTTTATTCTCGTTCTCGTTATGGGTTTCCATATGGAACTGCACTACGCCCTCGGAATAACGATCACGGTACTCTTCTTTCATTTCCGGCTCGGCGCCAAGGAAATATTCAGGGTGATGAAGTACGGTTTTACTCCCGATGTCTTCGTTCTGATCTTCGGCACGATGCTCTTCAAATTCGCTATGGAAAGTTCCGGGGCGGTCGAGCACCTGAACCGTTTCTTCACAGAGAGCGGCATACCGCTTCTCCCCGTGCTCTTCATGCTGCCCTTCGTGAGCGGCCTTCTCACCGGTCTGACGGTCGGCTTTGTGGGGAGCACCTTTCCCCTCATCATAAGCCTGACCGGAGGCGCCCATCTCGGACAACTCTCGTTTGCCTTTGCATCAGGCTTTATCGGCGTGCTCCTATCGCCGGTGCATCTCTGCCTCGTGCTGACGAGGGAATATTTCAAGGCCGATGCCTGGGGCATCTACAGGAAGACACTCCGGGCTTCCGGGATCGTCATGGTCGCAGCCCTGATCGAGTATCTCATTCTGTAGACTTTGCCTCGTCTCGATGGACCGGCCTCAACTTCGGCTACCAGAGACCCGGGAGGAGGCGGTAGCGCACGAGGGCAGTGTAGGCGGACCATCCGTCATCGCGAGAGAGGATCAGCTCCTCGGCGTGCATACGGTAGAGCAGGGATGCCCACCCCAGTATCACGAGCAGCGCCGTGCCGAGATTCCATTCTTCGAGGTTGTACCCGATGTCGGCGAGCACATAGGCCAGATACATCGGATGGCGGACGAGCCGGTAGGGGCCTCGCGTCACGAGACCCCGCAGAGCCGGGAATACCCCGAACCTTCTGCCCATGCTGAGGAGACTGGCGAAACTCAGACAGGCAGCGAGCATCACGAGGACGAGTCCGGCTGCGGGCCACGCAGGGGTACCCGGCACCCATCGAAGATAGGTCACCTGGGCGTAGGGGTAAGCGTACGCGATGACAACGGCTGCACCCGAGGGCAGCGAGTCATCCTGCACCGAAGGAGGGCGCCGCGTGAGGGCGATCCCGAGAACGAGGAGGTGCTGTAAGACGTAAATCCAATCCACGATTGTGAAGGTCGGCGTCAGGAGGAAAAGGAGAACCAGTTCGGCCGATGTGACACCGAACAGGATGAAATCACCTAGCCTCCTGCCTGATATTCCGGAGGCGTGAGGCCTTTTTTCGATCATGTCCTCACTCAAACCGCTTTGAAAGGATACCGCTCATACCCTCATCTGTTTTGGCAAGAAGGGAAATAGCATGTCGCCGGAGAAGTGAGTCCTCCCCATCCGGCAACGGCTAATCAGACTCGGCGAACCTGACGAGAGTTCCACCCTTCGCAGTTCCGTACCTGAATACGGTAATGCCTTTCAGGCCTTTCCGGTAGGCGAGAAGGAATGCCTTCTCAACGTCTTCCTTCTTTGCGCGATGCGGCATGTTAATCGTCTTTGACACGGCATTGTCCGTGAATTCCTGGAACGCGGCCTGCATCTCTATGTGGTCTTCGGCCGGAATGTCATGGGCCGTCTTGAAGAGGCGCTTTATATCGGCAGGGACCTCTTTCATCCCTCTGACGCTGCCTTTCTCGATGATCTTCTCTTCGAGCCCCCTGCTGTAGAAGCCCCGCTCTTTTGCGAGTCTGAAGAATGAGTCGTTCTTCTCGTGGAGCTCGGTATCGAGGATGAGCCTCTTGAATGCGAGCGCGAAAAGGGGTTCGATGCCGCTCGATGAGTTCGCTATGATCGAGAGCGTCCCCGTCGGCGCGATCGTGGTTGTCGTCGCGTTTCTCGGATGCGGCATTCCCGGCGCATCGAAGATGGAACCCTTAAAATTCGGAAAGACGCCCCTTTTCGTAGCGAGTCCCGCGGAGGCCTCGCGCGATCTGTCCCTAATGAATCTCATGAGTTCGCGTCCGAGCGCGAATGCCTTTCTGCTGTTATATGGTATGCCGAGGAGTATCAGCATATCTGCCCATCCCATGACTCCGAGGCCTATCTTACGGTTTCCCTTATGCATCGACTCTATCGCCGGGAGGGGGTATCTGTTTACATCGATGGCGTTGTCGAGGAAGCGAACCGCTGTTCCGATATCCCGCGATAAAAGATCGAAATCGATCCCGGGCCTGCCGTTCCCGGACGAAGACCCTTTCAGATATTTCGAAAGATTCAGTGAACCGAGGACGCACGCCTCATACGAGAGAAGCGGTTGTTCACCGCAGGGGTTGGTGCTCTCCATGTCTCCGAGCTGCGGTGTCGGGTTGAATTCATTGATCCGGTCAATGAAGACGACGCCGGGATCACCTGTCTCCCATGCGCTTTCGACGATCTCGTCGAAGACGGTCCGTGCCCTGAGTCTTCCCGCCACAGCCCTGCTCCTCGGGTTTATCAGTTCATATTCCGCGTCGTTCTTCACGGCTTCCATGAATCTGTCGGTAACAGACACGGAGATATTGAAATTCGTCAGTTCCCTTGCATTCCTCTTCACCCTGATGAAGTCGAGGATATCCGGATGGTCCACGCGGAGGATGCCCATGTTTGCTCCGCGGCGCGCCCCGCCCTGTTTAATAACCTCTGTTGCGGTGTTGTATATCTTCATGAACGAGACAGGGCCGCTCGCTATCCCGCCCGTCGAGCGGACGACATCGGTCTTCGGCCGCAAACGGGAGAAAGAAAAGCCCGTTCCTCCTCCGCTTTGGAGAATAAGCGCGGCATTCTTCAGGGTGTCGAAGATGCCGGTCATGGAATCATCGACGGGGAGCACGAAGCAGGCAGCCAGCTGTCCGATCTCCTTGCCCGCGTTCATGAGGGTGGGGGAGTTGGGAAGGAATTTCAGCCCGGCCAGGAGGTCATAGAATTTCTCTTCCCAGGCAACGGGATCATCACCGTAGATACGCTCGGCCGATGCCATGGCCCTCGCAATCCGCCGGAACATTTCATGCGGGGTCTCGATGACGCTCCCTTGCTCATCCTTCAGGAGGTACCGTGTCCTCAGGACCCGGAGTGCGTTCTCGGTGAGTTCCATACCTTCATTATACGGGATTTCTGACGGGAAGAGGAGAGGATGCGGGTGAGGGTCGTCAAGAAAGAGAATCAGTGGACTCTCTAGGGAATTACAAAGGAAGTCGTCCAGAGATAGTAGCCCATGAGACTCCCCGGTGGAGTCACGAGGGCATAGACTGTATATGTTCCCGAAGGCAATTGTGAAGCAGGAATCATACCGAAGAGCGATTCGCTGACGGGTCCCGTCGTATTCTGCATCCACGGAATGACTCCTGCCGGGAGGATTCCCGCCGAAACCGACTGCGCTACATCGTTAAAGGCAAATGATTGGAAAGAAAGGTCCGGTCTTACATTATTGATTATCGTCGGGTCCGCTGAAGAAACGTATGCCAGATAGATATTTACAGGCCCAGCGAACGGAGGGAACCCCACCCGCAAGTCGAGCACGTCACCGAGGCCTGCAATCGGCCCAACCCCCACGGGCATCGCCTGCGAAAAATTCAGCACCGGAGATGCGGTCGAGGGATAGGCAAGGTTCACGGGTGCTGAGGGGGACGGTATCGGCGAAGGGTTCAGGGACGCGTTGATCTGTATTCTCGGCTTGTAGTCGTCGATGTCAGGGCAGGATGTCAGAACGGCTACGCCGGTATCCCTGAGAAGCGAGAGGATCTCGTCGACAGATGCCTGCGGGTTCTGCTGCTTGAGAATCGCCCATGCGCCTGCAACGTGCGGGGTAGCCATCGAAGTTCCGGTCAGGTAGGCATAACTGGATGTGGTGTCTGGTATCGCGGAATAGATGTTCACGCCCGGCGCAAGGAATTTCAGCATCGAGTAGTGCCAGTCCGTGAAATCTGCTTCGACGTCGAAATCATCTACAGCGCCGACAGACACGGCGGAGGATATACAGCCCGGGGCTTCAAGACTTCCACAGGCCCCGTCATTCCCGGAGGCGATAACCGCAGCTATTCCGGCGCCGCTCAGGATATCTATCGCGGTTTTATAAAGCGGATCGTCAGCACTCGTATCGCAGAGTTCCTGATTCGAAAAGACGTCTCCCCCGAGACTCATATTCACCGATGCTATCTGATAGGTCGCCCTGAGCGAATAGACATAATCTAATGCCGCTATTTCGTCTGAGTCGTAAGACTCGACACACGGCGCGGGTGAAGGACTGCAATCCGCAGCCGAGAAAAACCGGGAAAAAACCTGTATCGCGATGAGAGAGGCGTCTTTGGCAACGCCGAATATTGTTCCGCTGTTGCCGACCGCGATCCCGGCAACATGCGTACCATGCTCATAGCCATCATACCTTGGGTCGAAGGGCCTCGCCGCACCGGGTCCGTACATAGCCGCCCGACCGTTGGGGCAGTCGTTGATAGACGAGAAGCAGGCCTCTATTATGTTTTTGCCCTTAAAGAGTTCGTGAGTCGTCAAAACACCGCTGTCGAGCACCGCCACGTACCATCCTGTTCCTGAATACCCTGCGTTCCAGGCTTGTTTCGCGCCGATCCTGTCGATGTTCTGAGGGTATGTCAGGGGCGCTGCCGTCTGCGATCCGGTCATGCCGGCCTCCGGCAGGCGACGGCGGCGGTCCGGGATGACCCTGCGGATTTCGGGCATTCCCCCGAGTGCCGACAGGTTATCTTTTCCGGTCACTTCCATAGCAACCAACGGGAAGTGGTCATATGTCCGTACGGTCCGGGCGATGCCGGCTGCACGGGACGCGAGAGTCCCGGTTGCCTGCCTTATGTGTTCGGTTTGGAGAGAACCGCTTTCGTTCGGAACTTCGAGTATCACGATGACACGCATAGGCCCCAGAGTCACAGATTCCGTGAGCTCCCGGGCGATTTTAGAGAAACGTTCCTGTCCTTGTCCAAACGATCCGCGCGGAGCTGAGATCAAGAGCACAGCAGCGACTACGGCAACGATGATTTTTATTCTCATTCCTCTTCTCCTCATGAAGAAGCCTGTATCCTGCTTTTGAGCAACCACTATCAGTTATTATGACGTTTAGAGAAAGAAGTTTTCAAGTTCGCGCGGCGAAGCTGGTATCCCGATTTTCGTCTGTCAAGGCAAAATGAAAGTGTCAGATATACGCGAAATGATTATGTCACGTAGAGGGGCTGATGCTTTGACGGAACCTCTTGCCTTAGGAAGTCTTCAAGATTAAACTTCCCTGGGTTTTCTAACAGTCTTTTTGGTTGT
>DASPUT010000187.1 GCA_035622735.1 Thermodesulfovibrionales bacterium
GGATGAGATTCTCGGATACATCGAGGACGTTGTCGATGGAAAACGATTCATGGATGTGGCAAAGAAGGTGACAAAGAGGAAACCGGTCATCCTCATAAAATCGGGAGGGACCGAGGCGGGTGCAAGGGCGGCATCCTCTCATACCGGTGCCCTCTCAGGCTCTGATGCGGCGTTTGCCGCTGCATTCATGCAGACCGGGATTATCCGTGCTCAGGGCATTCAGGACCTCTTTGACAGCGCTCTCGCCTTTTCATCGGGAAAATTGCCGAAAGGAAAGAGGCTGCTCATTCTCACAAACGCCGGGGGCCCCGGAATACTCGCCGCAGATGTCGCGGAGAGGTTGGATATCGAACTGCCACAGCTGAGAGGGGAAACGATACATGCCATAGCCCCTCACCTCCCTCCAAGCGCGTCCCTTTACAACCCTGTTGATATCCTCGGGGATGCGACATCTGAAAGATACTCTGCGGTGCTGGACAAGGCCCTCAATGACGATACCATCGACGGCGTCCTCGTGATACTCACTCCTCAGGCGATGACAGACGTCGAGAAGACGGCTGATATCGTCATTGCGGCAGCGAAGAGGACCGAAAAACCGGTCATCGCTTCCTTCATCGGGGAGTTGCGGATACGGGCGTCCATAGAAAAGCTGAAGGCTAATGCGATACCGTGCTTTCCCTACCCTGAGGTCGCGGTAGCTGCGTTCAAGAAACTATCCGGTTACTCTGTCTGGAAGGAGACCCGTGAAGATCCGATAGAAGAAAGAAGATCGGAAACGGCCCCTGTAAGATCGATTATAGACGGCGCGCTCCGCTCGGGCAGATATGAGATAGGTGAAGATGCGGCCATGGAAATCCTCACCCATTATGGTTTCACCTTTCCCGAAAGGGGGCTCGCGCGAACCGCAAAAGAGGCTTCCGCATTAGCAGAGAGAATCGGGTTTCCTGTTGTCATGAAGATATCTTCCCCTGATATCCTTCATAAGACCGATGTGGGTGGTGTAAAGATGGACATCAACTCCGACGGGGCTGCTGAAGACGCATTCAGGGAGATAACATCGAATGTGAGGAGGCTCATGCCCGAAGCATTCATTAACGGCGTCATGATTTATGAGATGATAAAGGGCGGCAGAGAGGTCATACTCGGCATTTCCTATGACAGAAGCTTCGGACACATGATCATGTTCGGACTGGGGGGGATCTATGTTGAAGTCCTGAAAGACATCGCCTTCAGAATAGCTCCTGTATCACGGAGGGACGCATTGTCCATGCTGAATGAGATTAAGACAGGAGCACTCTTGAAGGGTGCTCGCGGGGAAAGGCCCGTAGACATAGAGTCGGTTGTCGAGGGGATACTCGGCATATCGTCCCTCGTGAATGATTTTCCCGAGATACGCGAACTCGACATAAACCCGCTTGCGGTTCTGAACAGGGGGGCCTTCGGACTCGATGCGAGAATAGCCTTCAAGAGATATGGCAATAATTAATTATAAACAGTTAGTTGTATCACAATTAGTAATGTTGTACTTTATGTTTTAAGGAGGACCCATGGTTCCGATATTCATCGCATCCAATAGCAGCTACACCGGTAAGACCTTCCTCTCTCTCGGCCTTGCCCTAAACCTCTCGAAACAAGGCTACAGCGTTGGGTACTTAAAACCCTTCGGCAGGCGACCGGTCAAGAGGGGGGCGAACCTCTACGATGAAGACGCGGTCTTCATAAAGGAGACGCTCTCCCTACCCGAACCCCTTGATGCCGTCTCGCCTTTCGTCTATAGTTACGAGACAGAAAATCACCTATTCGATGGAAATGTTGTGGATACACGAAAAAGGATCATGGATGCCCTAGGCATGCAAAAACAGAGGGACTTCGTCATCATAGGCGGCGCCGGTGACCTTCTTGAAGGCTCGACACTCAATCTTGACGCCCTGAGCCTTATAGGGGAAATGAAGGCATATGTCTTGATGGTCGAATCATGGAGAGGCGAGGCCTCAATAGATGCCCTCGTGGGGGGAAGTAGGCTCTTCGGAGAGAGATTCCTCGGCGGGGTCATCAACAGGGTAAAGTCGAACGTGATGCATCATGTACGGGATAAGATCAAGCCCTTCGTCGAGAAGAAGGGCATCGCAATTTTCGGAGTATTTCAAAAGGATAGCCTCCTCGAGTCAATATCCGTACGGCAGCTGAATGAGACTCTGAAGGGGAATGTGGTCTGCTGCGCCGAAAGGCTCGAAGAATTTGTGGAGAACTTTTCGATCGGCGCGATGGATGTCGACAGCGCTCTTACGCACTTCCGCAGAATAGCGAACAAGGCGGTCATCACCGGAGCTCACAGGGCTGATATACAGCTCGCCGCCATGGAGACCTCAACGAAATGTATTATCCTAACGGGGGGATTTCATGTCAACGATGTTATCATCGGAAAGGCTCAGGTGAAGGGTATCCCTCTCATCGCTGTACAGGATGACACCTTCACCACCATAGAGAAGATAGAATCCGTTTTAGGGAGGATCGGTATCCGTGAAGAAAAAAAGGTGGCAAGGGTCGGGGAGATCCTGGAAGACTTCGATTACGCGAGGCTCCTGAAGGCGCTGCCGGCTCGTCCCTAACGCTTTTGAGAGGAGAGTGCTTATGGAAGATCTTAAGACATCGGAAACATGGAGGGTCTTCAGAATTCAGTCGGAGCTCGTTGAGGGCTTTGAAACCCTTCATAATCTCGGTCCCGCGGTATCTATTTTCGGCAGCTCAAGGCTTTTGCCGGGCAGCAGATACTATGACGATGCCGTTGTCCTCGCGAAGTTGCTCGCCGATGACGGCTTCGCCATCATAACCGGAGGCGGCCCCGGCGTTATGGAAGGTGCGAACAAGGGAGCCAAGAAAGGCAGGGCCCATTCAGTGGGCCTCAACATAGAGATACCGTCGGAGCAGCATCCGAACCGATACCAGGACATCAGCCTCTCCTTCCGTTATTTCTTCATACGGAAACTCATGTTCGTCAAGTATGCGATAGCCTATATTATCTTCCCCGGCGGCTTCGGTACCATGGATGAACTGTTCGAGGCGCTCACCCTTGCTCAGTCGAAAAGGATAGAGTCCTTTCCGATAATCCTCTACGGTTCGAGATACTGGGCTGGTCTCATAGATTGGATGAAGAATACCCTCGTACCGAACGGCACCATCCGGAAAGAGGATTTCGCACTCTTTTCTTTGGTTGATAAGCCTGAAGAGGTTCGATTCCTCATCAACGAACATTACCGGGTCTTCGGCGGCGTCAAGCCCGAACCTAAGAAAAGACCAAAAAGCACAAAGAAAAGAGAATGACTTCTCGGAGATACCCGGTCTTCCGGTATCCCTCAGAATTCGAGCAGCCTTTTATTCACGTCAAGTGCCGCAACCGCCCCTTCACCGGCCGCAATGACGGCTTGGTCGGTTCCGGTGTTTAAGGGACCGACAATATATAACCCGCTCATAGAGGATTCATAGGTATGGCTCGTGATATACTTAAAACCGTCTCTGTCCTTTTTCAGGCCGAGTTCTGAAAGAAAGCGGTCGTTCAATTTATACCCGAAATGCGACATGATCACTTCGCAGGCGATTCTTTCTCCTCCTTCGAGTTCAAGCGCCTCGATCCTTTCGTCTCCCATGATTCTAGCGGGCCTTCCGATGATCAAAGGAATATGTTCATCTCTCAATACCTCCTTATATTCTTCAGGAGCCTTGTCAGTGTAAAGGACAAGGGTCGTATCCTTCGTGAAAAGCGTTTTCATGGCTATGGCAAGGTGGACAGACTTTATGGAATTTCCGATGATGACCAGTTTCCTTCCGGTCGTCTTGTAGCCGTCACAGTCGATGCAGGTGAAGAGACCGTCACCGAGAAATTTATACAGATTCCCGATAGAGGGAAGATTGTCATAAACGCCGGAGGAGACGATGACGAATCTCGCGTGGTATGTGCCGTCGGCCGTCGATACCTCGAAGTGATTATCTTTTCTAACGACCTTCGTGACAAGACCCTTTTCGGTTTGGACGTTAAAACTCCGCGCCTGTTCCAGGCCGAGTTCAATGATCTCCTTTCCCGAAATCGCCTTCCGGGTGAGAAAATTCTCTATGCTTCGCGCGTGTGATGTTCTCCCCCCTTCCCTGTCTATGAGAAGAACCTTCCTGTTAAACCTTCCGAGATAGATGGCAGCTTGAAGGCCCCCCGGACCGGCGCCGATTATGATGCAATCATAGAGTGTCTCTTCTCCCATGATAACAACAGCTCCTCACTCCTCGAGGAAAGTCTATCAGGAAAGAGAGGAAGGGGCAAGAACCACGCACGCTCCTCACTGGAGCGAAAAATAAGGTTCCTGAATCGACTCGCCGCGGCAGACGGGACACCTCCCCGGCTTTTTCAGGCGTTCCCTCTTCTTGAAGACAAATCCGCACTTCCGGCATTCCGCAGGGACGACGATCAGATGATGAGCCGCCTTGTGCGAGGTCTTCTGGATGTGTTCCAGATGTTCATAAACCTCTTTCTCGGGAATCTTCACTTCGGCGGATATTTCCCTCGCAGAGACGGTCCGGCCTTCGAGGAAACACATGATCTCCTTGCGAATGGTCTCATTCCTCGCGAGGGGGACACGGGGTTCGCCGGATTCCTCTCTGTGAATGCTCATTTTCTCTTCCTTGCCATGAGGGCCGCGGAAACAGATGCCAGCCTCCTGTTTTCGGCGCTTTTCCGATTATCGATTGTTTTTGAGTATAGCAAAAAAGAGAGGGACCATTACATTCGAGAGTAAAAAAACGGGGGCATTTCTGCCCCCGATCTAAACGAGATCCAAGTTACCCTATCTTCATAAGTCGTTACTGTAGTGCCGTAGCTATCGCCTGAATCTGAGAAGAGGTGAGACCCTTGAGACCGCTCATCGCACTGACGCTATTAATAGCTGCCTGAATCTGTGAGGCTGTTCTCCCCTTCTTCGAAGAGGTTGCCAGCGGGCCATGACAGCCTTGACAGTTCTGTGCGTAAAGCGTCGCTCCTGCCGTTGGTGTAGGCGTCGGCGTAGGCGTCGGTGTTGGTGAAGGTTTAGGCGTGGGCGTGGGCGTCGGTGTTGGTGTCGGTTTAGGTGTAGGAGTGGGTGTAGGAGTAGGAGTTGGAGTAGAGCCCAGTGCCGAAGCTATCGCCTGAATCTGAGAAGAGGTGAGACTCTTGAGACCGCTCATCGCACTCACGCTATTAATAGCTGCCTGAATCTGTGAGGCTGTTCTCCCCTTCTTCGAAGAGGTTGCCAGCGGGCCATGACAGCCCTGACAGTTCTGTGCGTAAAGCGTCGCTCCGTCAGTCGCAGTCGGCGTTGGTGTCGGTGTTGGTGTAGATGTCGGTGTGGGTGTGGGTGTAGGTGTTGCCGTAGAGCCAAGGGCAGTTGCTATCGCCTGTATCTGGACTGATGTGAGGCTGATGCCGCTCATGGCACCGACGCTATTCAGTGCTCCCTGGATCTGGGCTGCAGTTCTCCCCCTCTTCGCGGAGGTAGCTAACGGGCCATGGCAACCAGAACAAACTTGGGAATAGAGCGTGGCACCATCAGTTGAAGTTGGAGCAGTCGGCGGATCCTTCGGGTGGGCGTTTGGAGCCTGCTGAGCGAGCGCGTCGGCGATGGCCTGTTGCTGCGCGGAAGAAAGACCGCTCAGTCCGCCCATGGCAGGGATATTATTAATAGCTCCCTGGATCTGGGCTGCCGTAACACCTATCTTTGAGGAAGCCGTAATCGAACCGTGACACCCGGCACAATACTGAGTATAGAGTGCTCCGCCGTCAAGTCCTGCCACGCTGAATCCGGTCTTCCAGAGATAGTAATTCGCCAGGCTGCCCGTCGGTGCCGACATCAGATAGATACTATAGGTGCCGACAGGGAGTCCCGACACCGGCGTGCTGTCATAAAGAACCTCGTCTATCGGCCCGATGGTATCGCTCTTCCACGGCTCAACACCCGGCGGAAGGACCCCGGTTGCCAAGGCCTGCAAGACATCGTTGAAAGAGACTACCTGAATGCTGTGGTCTGCTCTCATGATATAGAGGTTCGTAGGATCCGTTGATACGCTATACGCCACAAAGATGTCCATAGGACCAAGGAACTCGCCCATGCTTACCTCTATCTTCATGGTCGTCCCCCCCGTAGCCACGGGCCCTATTCCGACAGGCATCGCCTGAGTCGGGTCTGCACTCACAAACGGAGCTGACACAGCAGGGAAGGAGAGGTTCATCCTGCCCGGCGGGTCTTGCATGGGAAGTTGAGAAGGCGAAGATAGTGACGCCGAACCCGGTTGGTTGAGTGCGTCGGCAATAGCCTGAATCTGCGCTGCAGTGAGGCCGGTGAGACCACTCATGCTAACGACCCCCCCATTAATGGCCGCCTGGATCTGGGCAGCAGTCCTTCCCCTTTTTGCCGAGGTCGCAAGAGGTCCGTGACATACCTCGCAGTTCTGAGCGTAAAGGGCTGAGCCATCAGGTGAAGTAAAACCTGTCGAATAGATATCGAAATTGGCGAGACTTCCCGCAGGGGTTCTCATAAGATAGATAGTGTATGTTCCGGGCGGTATCTGTGATATCGAGGTGCTGCCCAGAAGAACCGCATTTATCGCATTCATGGTGTTAGACATCCACGCTCCGACTCCTTGAGGAAGCGTCCCGTTTGCTATCGCCTGCAGGATCACGCTGAAGGGGACTACCTGCAAGCTGCCGTCGGGGTTCAGGATATGGAGGTTGCCCGGGTCAGTCGAGACGCTGAACGCTACGTAAATGTCTACAAAGCTCAACGATGCATTGAGTGCCGCCATCACTTCAACGGTAGAACCTCCATTGGCAATAGGACCGACGCCAAGAGGCCTAGATGCGGCACGATCATCAGATGGTAGGGGAGATACTATCCCGGCAAACGGAAACTGATTTTGGCCGGTCGGTGCCAGCATACCCGCATCTGGAGTTGGAGTAGGAGTTGGGGTCGCAGCGGGTGTAGGTGTTGGAGTTGGGGTAGGTGTAGGAGTCGGAGTTGGTGTAGGTGAGGGAGTCGGACACACAAGTGTACCGCCATGGCCGCCGGGGTAAAGGTTCTGATTGATCATCTGCAAGAATGTGTAGCCGGTGCATGGTGACGCCGAATTCGCTATGGTATCCATCGCTCCGCTTGGATCTGAGGAATGTGTCGAAACATTCCCAAAGGCAGTTCCGTAAGAATTCCTGGCTCCGCCCCCGGTTACTGCGAGGTGACAGACCCCGCAATCCCAACTCTTGCTATATTTGGTGTTAAAGGCGGTCAGATAAGTCCCAAGAGCGTTCGCCCTTGGGACACCCCCTATAATTCCTACAACAAACGCTGCAACTATCACTGAAATGCTGAGAAACTTCTTCTTCATCATTTTCTTCATCATTTCCTCCTTTTTCTTTATATTTAAAGGACAAGTTTCCAAAGTTCTATTTCTCATAACTGTCAAGTCTCCTCTCTCACTCAAATCGAAGTACCTCTTATTTAATTATTCTGTTTCCCAATTATCTTAACCAAGAGACCGGCCAAAGTCCAATTAATATTCCTTAATAAATTTAGATAGTTAGGATATGCAAGTAGAATTAAAATTTACTAATTATTAGTCACTTGTAAATAGATTCGGCAGCTAGGAAACACCATTTACTGTTCACTTTTGAACCATTAAGGTACTTCCGAGGATGGATTGAAAGGCATCGTTGCATTGCCGTGCAACTCCATAACAGGGACGCAGAAGACAAAAAACCCGTATGAAGAAAAGACCTTAATGAGGATATTCTTATAAAAAAACTCTGAGAGCCGCGGAGGCGCTCAGGCCGGTTGAGGCGGAGGGAAGAAGGCATGGCTTCCATCTGCCATGCCACGAAGCAGTATCCTAAAATGCCTGAGGAATATCTCCTATCATCCTAATGAGGAGACAGGCGAGCGCTTAAAGCTCGTAGCACAGCACGCGTATAATTCCGATCGTCTCACCGGTGTCATCTGTCGTCGCGACGTCAGAAACCGAAATCACCCGTTTCACGGCCTTTTCGGATATGAACTTATTGACAGCCTCATCGAGATCTGCCAGTTCATGCATCGTCTTGAGGGGCCGGATCTCCATCCCGAAAGTCTTCACCTTCACCATATCTTCTCCTCCTCTTGGCAAGCCCTTTGAACCCTCACTCAGGTCTTGAAAAAACCGAACCTCTCCAATTCCCCGAATGCCCAGTCATCAGCAGCCCGTTCGTCATCCCCGATGTCCGGAAGACCCGCAGCATATTCGATGAGAAAAAGGTATGCAAGTTTCTTCCGGTCCGAATTGAGCCTATCTCCCCTGTCGTCAGCGATGCTCTTCAGTTGGTCTCTGACGCGCAACGCGTTTATCCTTTCTTCTATAACCGTCTCCGAAATCTCCTCCCGCACCAGCATCTTGCAACCATCAGCTCCCTGCGGCAGAAACTTGAAGGGCTTTTCCCGATCGGTCTCTGGGATATCGTGCTTTCTGCACCAGCCGGAAATGTCCGACACAAAGAGCAGGTCCTCCTCGGACAGACACATCTGCTCCAGGAGGTATCTGAAAAGCTCGAAATGATCGCGGCTGTTCATATTACTCACCAAAGGCTCAACTTAGACCAGACTGAAACGCATAGAGGATTTGCACCTCATAGATTATGACACAGAGATAAAAGACTATCGCAATCGCCAAGGCAATTTTCGAGACGACAAAATCCTGAGTGAGGCATAAAAAAAAGAGCGCAACTGAGGTGACCAGGAATTTCACAACAATGAAATGATTGTCGCCATAGCCCAAATAGAAGGCCATGACCGGATTCGCCTCAGCGACAATCTTCATTTCGATCAGGGTCAGGGTCAAGTAAGCGTCGATGAGTGAAAGAAGAGTCACGGTGAGAAGGGCTATCCATAGTTTGGTACTGTAGAGGTCAACAAAGAGATGCTTTTTTCTGTCCGTACCCCTCCTGACTGTCCTCCTTTGGCCGCCGCGGAATGTGTGTCTGCTTGCAAAGGGCGTCGGGCAATTCCTCCTGTCGGGAGCGGAACGTCTCTCTTTTATTTCAGAGGAATTGGTCATATCCGAATCCTTTGCATTCATTCTCTCTCATCTTTCTGGATCTGTCAACGAGTTCCTATGACTCTTGCGGATGATTCGTGAAAGAGATGAGGGGTCGGGAACCGTATCAACGCGATTCTCTTTCAACGCCGAGGGAGACCAATATCCTCATCATATCTCTTAACAACCTTCCGCAGGCTTCTTCTTTGCCTTCGGCTTCTCTTGCTCCGACACCCCGGCCTTATTTTTCAGGGATCTAATGTATGCCACCATATTAGCCATTTCCGGTGACTTCGGATCAAGTGCCTTGCCCCTCAATGCCACGGTGATGCAAATATTGATCGTATCTTCGAGGGTATTAGAAAAACCCGCCGGGGTCTTCCACTCTTTTTTGTCCGCAGCCTGCTCCAGGCCTTTACCATCCGGATGACAGGAACCGCATGTCTTTCCTGATGTAGCACCGCTCAACTTCGGGTCATTGAACATCGCCTTCCCTTTTTCAGCGTCTCCGGCAGCAAAGGCAAAGGAGAATATTAGTCCGATCGTGACGGGAGAGAACAGAGAAATCTTCACTGGTTTCATTCTTTCACCTCCGGTTCTGATGAATCATCGGGTTCGTCCAATTCCTCATTCCGAGGAGCAAAGGATGATAATTAATGGAAACTCCCTCATTTTAGCGAAAGCGTGTCTATTATACAACTAATCTGTTAAACTACTTCCCATGTTTCCGATTCTTCTCCCGGTTTTAGTTCTCGGCAACAGACCATGGAGGATTTATGGAATTATTGAGTAACTTCATTCAGATCTTTCTCCATCTCGATCAACATCTCGATCTCATCATCCGGAATTACGGCACGTGGACATACGCAATCCTCTTTCTCATCATCTTCTGCGAAACCGGTCTCGTTGTCACGCCGATTCTCCCAGGGGATTCCCTGCTCTTCGCAGCAGGCACATTTGCGGCTGTCGGCTCCCTAGAAGTTGCATCGCTTGTCGCTCTTCTCAGCGTCGCTGCTGTGGCAGGGAATACGGTCAACTATTGGATAGGACACTTCGTCGGCCCAAAGGTGTTTCACAAAGAGAAGGTTCGTTTACTCAACAAGGAGTATCTCGACCGTGCACGCCGTTTCTATGAGAAGCACGGCGGCAAGACGATCGTCGTCGCGAGATTTCTTCCGATCATCCGGACCTTTGCTCCCTTCGTTGCCGGTATAGGGTCTATGAACCACTGGAAGTTCTCGATCTATAATGTCACCGCCGGTATAGCCTGGGTCTGCGTCTTTGTGTTCGGAGGTTACTATTTCGGCAACCTCCCTGCCGTGAAACAGAACTTCACCTTTGTGATCCTCGCTATCATCATCATTTCTCTGCTGCCGGCGGTCATCGAATTTCTTCGCCACCGCCGTCAATCAGTATGAGAATCCCTTTCCCTCCTCTCTGAAAGCGTAGACCTCCTTCATCTCACAGTCCTGCTGAGACCATCTGTATGAGGAGCATCACGTTTAGAAAGGAGACGATGATCGCGGATATCCAGAGAAAGATCTTATGGGAGCGGGGGTTTGCGAACCTTCCCATGACGCGTGAAGAAGAGGTCAGGACGATGAGGGCCGCAATCGTAAGGGGAAGCTGGATGCTCAAGGCGATCTGGCTCCAGATGATACCCTGAAAGGGATCCTTGAGGAAAAAAATTACCGCCAGTCCACCGGAGAGGGTCAGGAGAACTCCTGCACGCGAATGATTGTCGGAAAGGTCAAAAGGTTCCCCGAAGATCCCGGCATAGATACTACCCCCTGCCATCGCCGCGGTAATTGAAGAGGAGAGTCCGGCAAAGACGAGGGCAAGGCCGAAGACGACGGCAGCTGCATTCCCAAGGAGAGGTCTCAGGGCGGCCTGTGCACCGGGAAGCTCCGTAACGTTGATTCCCGTGGCATGAAAGACCGAAGCGCTGACAAGAATCATGGCGCTATTTATCGCCCACCCCGCGAGCATCGCCAAAAGGGTATCCAGGAATTCGAATCTCAGCCTGTTCCTGACGACCTTCTCCCCCTCGATGTTCCATTGCCTGGACTGGATAATCTCGGAGTGCAGAAAAATGTTATGAGGCATGACCACGGCTCCGAGCACGCTCATCGCAAGCGGGAGAGAGCCGGATGGGAGAGAAGGGATGAACCAGCCCCTTAGCGCCTCGTTCCATCCGACCTTCACGAGACTCAGTTCGAAGACAAAAGAGATTCCGATGAGAGAGACAAAGCCGATAACCCATTTTTCGAGTCTCTTGTAACTCTTCGAAAAGAGCATCGCTCCGGCAAAAGAGGCGGAAAGGATAGAACCCGCGTAAAGCGGCAGTCCAAGGAGCATCTTCAGGCCAATTGCAGCCCCCAGGATCTCCGCCAGGGCAGTAGCGATAGATGCA
Source organism: Thermodesulfovibrionales bacterium (assembly GCA_035622735.1). NCBI lineage: Bacteria > Pseudomonadati > Nitrospirota > Thermodesulfovibrionia > Thermodesulfovibrionales > Thermodesulfovibrionales bacterium. The sequence goes on from DASPUT010000187.1 coordinate 11,486, forward strand.
AGGACCGCTGTGAGGAGAAAGAGCCTGCTCACCCATTGTCCGAAATATTTTGTGGCCGATTCTGAAAGGCAGAGTCCCGTGGCGATACCGAGGTGGGCAGCGTTATGCTGGAGTGCGATCAGCATGAGTGTGGAAAGTGTGACCACCCAGAGGAGGGAATATCCGAAATATGATCCCGCCGCCAGATTCGATGCCCAGTTCCCGGGATCGATAAAGCCCACGGTCACAACAAACCCTGGGCCCATATACCTGAGTATCGCGATCGCCCCCGATCCTGAACGCTGCTTCAAAAAGCCGCTCATGACATTATTGTAGACGTCTCTGCGTTTCTCCGCAATCGCACCTTGGCAGGTCGTTACCGGATGATAAGCTTCTCACCCTTTTTTTGAATGAACCGCTCGTTCTCCAACCGGGCGATAATCGCTCTCACTCTTTCAGGTTGCTCGCTGAGTCTCCGGATTATCGCAGTCTCAGAGATTTTAGACTCAGCAATAATCGTCTTCAGTATCCTGCCCCGGAGCTGCCTGTCGGACCCCTTGAAGGGAGACTGCCTCTCGTAATGAGCGCTCCTCCTGTTCGGATTCTCCGATATTGTCTTGAGCATGACGCCGTAATCCATGAGTGCATAGTACCATTGTCGCGGATTGGAGGCATCGAGCGTCTTTTCTATCAGAGGCATGATATCGGCATCCCTCACGTTGTCTTGATCCCCGAAAAAGAAATGGATATACAACCTCCTGATATTCGTTTCGATGAAGAGAGCGGGTTTTCCAAAGGCAAAGACAGAAATTGCCGCAGCGGTATATTTCCCTACACCGGGGAGCTTTCTCAAATCCTCTTCCGCGCGTGGCAGCCTTCCGTGAAATGAATTCACGACTATCCGCGCAATCTCCTTCAAGGCCATGGCCCGCCTGTTATAGCCGAGGCCCAGCCAGACTTTGAGGATTTCTCTTAATGGAGCTTCGTCCAGTGAGGAAAAGTCCGGAAATCTCCCGATAAAGACCTTATACTTCTCGATTACCCTCGCGACCTGAGTCTGCTGGAGCATGATTTCAGACACGAGAATCCTGTAGGGGTCTCGGGTCCTCCTCCAGGGAAGGTCTCGGGGATTGCTCATGAACCGCTCATGGACGATCTCCCTGAATAGGCCCACTGCACGAGGGGTGATACCCTTCCGGACGATTATGGCCTGAAAGCGGGAGAGGAGTTTATCGTGATTTCTCCTGTCGGAAGTCGGCATCAATCGTTGAGCGGCTTCCCGAGAAACACCCTGAGCCCTTCAGGAGTATCGATCGGCTCATAGCATTTGCCTTTCCGGCAAGGAACGACAACCCCCTTATCCTCCCCGTATCGGATATTGACGTGGGGGCGGCAGAAGGAAAGAGCGGCCTCCGCAAGTTCACTTTCGTGAGCTACCTCTGCCGATAGCGTAAGGGAATGAAGATAGGCGTCGAGCGAGCAGTAATAGTATCCCGCATGAATACCCAGCTCCCCCGCCTTCAGAGAAAAAGCGCGTAATGAGTCGAGTGCAAAGTGACGGTATTTCTCCTTTCCCGTCAATGATGAAAGCTTGTCCAGAAGGATCACGGCGACCGCATTTGACGAGGGATGCGGAATATCTTCTATCCCCTTAAGCCTCGTGCCGAGAACGATATCTTCAGTATCAAGAAAACCCCCTCTGCCTTTGTCACCGAATCTCCCGATGCATGATTCCATGAGTTCATCCGCCTGGCTGAGATACGCCCTTTCTCCGGTAACCTCGTACGCTTCGGTAAGCGCTTCAATAAAATAGATGTAGTCGTCGAGCTGTGCTTTCACGCCCTCCGAATGGAAGAGTTCTCTGTCGACAAGATACTTTCTTTTGATGATTTCGAGGCTCTTGAGCGCGAAGTCCTTTAACGCCCTCTTTTTCAAAACCCTGAATGCCTTGAGAAAAGCGGTAATGAACATGCCATTGAGAGATGTGTAGAGTGCCTTGTCGACGAATGGCTGCTCTCTTTTCCCCCTCTCCCTGAAGAGTTTCTCCTTGCCTTCTTTCAGCACTGCTAGGACCTGCCCCAGTTCCATTCCCGTCTTTTCTACGATTTGAGAAGGTTCCATCGAGACAAAGAGGACCTTCTTCGACGGATCGTGGTGCATCGACCCCTTCTTGTGAAGGAAATGCATCGAAAGCACCTTGTATTCCGTTTCGGTAAGGACTCTCCTGAAATCATCGTCTGTCCAGGTGAAATAACCGCCTTCATCGTCGGGTGTGACATCAGCGTCCTGACTCGCGTAGAACCCACCGTCAGGGTCGGAGAGCACCTCTCTCACAAATCTGACTATGCCCTCCGCAATGGCCTTGAAAAACTCTTCCCCGAAGGCGCAGTAGGCATCAATATAGTTCCTCAAGAGCCATGCGTTGTCATCGGCCATCTTTTCGAAGTGAGGGATGATCCAGGCCTCATCGGTCGAATACCGGTGGAACCCGCCGCCCAAATGATCGTAAACGCCCCCCTTCCCCATCGACTCAAGGGTCTTCTTGACCGCGTAGACCGCATAATCATCCTTGCCGTAAAAAGATCTTTTCACGAGAAACTCTGTCGCGCCCGGCATAGGAAACTTCGGGGCTGTCCCGAAACCGCCGTGTTCGGGATCAAAATGCGAGAGAATCGCTTTGCCCGCTTCGTGTAGCATCGACTCATGCACGTCCCCCAAGACCGTCGGCCGAGGCTTCAAGAGAGCGTGCAGCTTCTCGGCATAGGAAGAAACTTCATCCTTTTTTTCCCGGTAAAATTCGCTCAGCGCCTTTAGTATTCTCTTGAACCCGGGTCTTCCGAGGCTGTCATCGGGAGGGAAGTAGGTTCCGCCGAAAAATGGCTTTCTCTCCCAGGTGAGAAAAACGCTCAGCGGCCAGCCGCCTCCGGATCCCATAGCGGCGACGGCATGCTGATATCTCCTGTCGATGTCCGGTCTTTCGTCCCTGTCGAGTTTTATGCTGATGAAATTCTCGTTGAGGAGTTTTATGATCTCGTCATCCTCAAAACACTCCTTCGCCATCACATGGCACCAGTGACACCATATCGCACCCGAACTCAGAAATACCGGCTTATCTTCTCTCCGTGCCTTCTCGAATGCTTCATCCGACCAGGGATACCAGTCTATCCTTTGATGGGCGGCGTGCCTCAGGTAAGCGGCCTTTTCGTCCGCGAGCCTGTTCATGCTTCAGGGTTACCCGAATCGCTCCCGAGGAAGCACCGCCCTCTGCCGATCATTTCATCCCCTCAACTTCTTCATTGTCTCTCTCAGAAAAGCAGGCAGGTCGGAGGGCTCCCTCGATGTCACAAGATTCCCGTCAACCACAACCTCCTTATCCTCGTAAAGGGCTCCCGCTTCCTTCATCTCGGGAGCAACGGACCGGTAACAGGTCGCGTGCCTTCCCTTCAGCAACCCTGCCGATATCAGCGTCTGCGGCCCGTGGCATATGGCGGAAACGGGTTTGTTTTTCCGGAAAAAATCTTTCGCAATCCTGATCGCCTCGCCCTCTCTTCTTACGGCTTCCGGCGCCTTTCCGCCTGGAAGTACGAGGATGTCATAGTCGTCGGTATCGACCTCCCGAAAGGTTTTCGTCACATCCACATCATAACCGTGCTTGCCTTTTATCCTGCCTTTCTTCAGAGACGCAACATCCACATCGATCCCTTCCTCCTTCAGGCGGTAATAGGGAACGAGGAGTTCCGTGTCCTCAAAATTGTCGGCGCTCAACATTAATGCCTTCATGGGGTTCTTCTCCGTTCATTCGTTCCGTGATGGCTTCTCTTATTTCACCACCCCGGTCATGATATAGTCGTTACTCATCTCTGTCCCGTGGCAGCCTATGCAGGCATCGACCTTTCCCGATGCCAGGACCTTCCCATCAGGCGCATACTTTGCCCAGAACCAGTTTCCCGCCACGGGGTTATAGCCTTTCACCTTGTACATTACGGTAAGGGCAACAAATTTCTTGTCGGCACCGTAGTTCTCCTTGACGATGAGAGAGCCGTCGGCCATGCCCGAACGGTTCTTTACCGAAAAGTATGCAGCCGGATTCACGAAGGTTGTGAGGAATGCGCCGTGGGGTTCCGTTCCCTTATAGAGCCGCCCCTTCCCCGGCCAGAGTTCCCACGCCCGGTAGGGGTTATATTTCACGATGTACTCGTTAAGCTTCTCCGCGTCAGGTTCCGGCTCAGCGACCCGCGTCTCCGAGGGTATGATCTCATGGATCGCATATGCCGTCAGGCAGAATCCGCTGACGATCGCCAGCGCCAAGAGACCGCTCAAAATCTTTTTCATCTCCTCCTCCTTTCATCTCCGGAAGTTTACGAGCGAGGACTTCCGTCATCCGCTTGACCCTAATCACATTCTATCGCCGCGGGGGGAAAAGTCAATCGTCCGTTCTCTCGCTGCTCCCCCTGATGTTGGCCATCGATCTTTTTGGTGCTATCATGATACATGAAAGAAGATGAGATAAAGGCTGTTCTCTTTGACTTTGGAGGTGTCATTGCGGAGGAGGGTTTCGAGGGAGGGCTGAAGGCCATCGGAAAGGAAGAGGGGATTGACCCCGACAGATTCTTTTCGATCGCCAGTGAACTCATCCACGAGACAGGCTATGTTACCGGGTTGTGCGGCGAGGGGACATATTGGAATGCCGTCAGGGAGAGAACGGGCATTACGGGGAGCGACAGCGAACTCAGGGAAGAAGTCCTGAAAAGATTTGTGTTGCGGCCAAGAATGATTGCATATGCGAAAACATTAAGAGACCGGATTGAGAAAATCGAAGAGAGATCTCTCCGTGTTCAGAGATCTCTGCTCTGCTGTGGGACTTAGGTCCTCTTCATCGACGACAATAGGGGCAACGTTGAACGGGCTTCGCTCGAAGGACTGCATACGATACCTTTCAGGACCGTCGAGGACTTTGAAAGAGAGATTAATGCATATATTCAAATTTAAAGCAGGACCTGAGAGATCTCACACGGCCAGATTGTCATCTCTCGGGTGGAGGTGCTTCCCACTTCCCCCGTGGTCCCTCAGTCGGAATGCGGAAGGGAGCTTCCCTACTCGACAATACAGACGGCGATACCCGCCCCATGGTTGACGACCTTGGTTGTAACGCTGCCCATAAGTCTCCGTTCAGCCTGAGATCTGCCGCACCGCCCCATGACAAGAGTCTGATATCCCCCAGATTGCGCTTCCTCGAGAATGCTTCCCGCCACATCGGTCGAGTCGGACACTGACCTGATGGTTATCCGCTCCTGACCGATACCCTTTCCGGTCAGTATCTTGACTGCCTCCCGAAAGAGCGGATCGAGTTTCAAGGTCTGATTTGACAACCAGCGGTCGACGACCTTCTTCCTCTCCTCCCGTTCCCCTGCGGTCAGGATGTGGCCGTCGTCCCAAAAACCGGCAGGCACGTACGGCAGGACGTGAAAGAGGGTTATCTCGAGATCTCCCATGCCCGAAAACTGCTGGCCCACATACCCCACGGCTCTCAATGCACACGGCGAGTCGTCGATGGCAATCAAGATATTTTTCATTCCTCCCGACCTCCTTCAGTCCGTTTCTCGTCTCCCTTCTCCTCGAAGACATGTCCTTTTTTCATCGCAGCCCGATCCTATGGAGAGCGATGCCGAGATACTTATTGATGATATTCTCCCTCTTCAGGAAGGGAATGACCGGCGGTTTCCTCGTCCCGAGTCGATCCAATTCTTCGATGATCTGCGGATTTTTTTCGTGCTGCAACCCTTCACGGAAGGTCCTTATCGCGTCAGACTTCTTCTTGGCGATGACGTATATCCTGCCGAGATTGAGACGGTGAACAGAGCTTCTCGGCTCCTTCGCTATCGCCTTTTCGCACAGGGTTACCGCGAGCTGATATTGACCACGCTCCTTCGCTATGCAGAAAGCAAGGTGGGAAGAATAGAGAGGGCGGTCCTCCACATGAACCGCCCTCTCAAAATATGCGAGTGCGGCAAGGGTGTCATTCCGGGCGAGGGCTTGCAAACCCTTTTCAAAAAGCTTTTCTCCATCCGCATTCTCCATGGATTAACAAGAGTATCTGTTCCGCAGGTCATCTGTCAAGAGAACGTCCAGATAAGGAAAGAGGGGATGCAAGGCACTTTGATGAGACGAAAAAAAACCGTCAACAGCACGGCGAGAACCATCGTTTGCTTTTTCACAAAGAGACATTCATGGGGGGACAATCCGGGAAATGTTTGGAGATCAGGACAGTCGTCCTGAAACTCCAAACCGTGTTAATTGTTACTCGAGGATCTCAAGCACGCAGCGCTTGCCTATTTTTGTACCGGCGGCCCCTAGGATAGTTCGCATCGAACGGGCAGTCTTCCCCTGTTTGCCGATAACCTTTCCGAGGTCACTCGTCGCCACCCTGAGTTCAAAAACCGTCGTCTTTTCACCGTCAACTTCTTTGACGCTGACCTCCTCGGGTCTGTCAACAAGGGCCTTAGCCATTGCTTCGACTAATTCTTTCATCTTCATCCACCTCCATACGAGTTTTGAACCGCCTAAAGACCGGCCCTCTGTAAAAGCTTCTTCGCGATATCAGTAGGTTGCGCTCCTTGTTCCAACCAGTATTTCGCCCTCTCGAGATCGATCTTCGTCTCTGTAGAACCCTTCTGGGGATTATAGGTTCCGAGAATCTCTATAAACGGTCCGTCCCTCCGCGCTCTGGAATCCGCCACGATCAGCCGGTAGAACGGTTTCTTGTGGGCTCCTAACCTCGTCAATCTGATCTTAACCAACGAATCACCTCCTCTTTTAGCTTAGTGAATTTTAATACATTTCTCAGCGAAAGTAAAGAACTAGCGGGGAAAGATATTCGGCATCCGCAGACCCTTTTTCCCTTTAAACATCTTCAGCATCTTCTTCATCTCGACATACTGTTTCACGACTCGGTTCACATCGGTAACCGTTGTTCCGCTTCCGAGCGCTATCCTTTGTCTCCTTCTTCCGTTGATGAGGGAATGGTTCCGCCTCTCATCTCCAGTCATGGAATTTATGATCGCTTCCACCTTCGTAAACTCCCTCTCATCCACCGAGACGTTTTTCATTCTGCCGAACCCCGGAATCATACCGAGGATATTTTCCAGGGGTCCCATACTCCGAAGTCTTTTCAACTGCTCCTTCAGGTCCTCAAAGGTGAAGGACTCACCGAAAATCTTCTCCTGAAGCTTCTCCGCCTCTTTCCGGTCATAGGCCTTCTCCGCCTGCTCGATGAGGCTCAGAACGTCTCCCATCCCGAGGATCCTCGATGCTATCCTGTCGGGATGAAACACCTCGAACATATCGATCTTCTCGCCGACACCGACAAATTTGATCGGCTTTCCGGTGACGAACCTGATGGAGAGGGCGGCACCGCCCCGTGCATCGCCGTCCATCTTCGTGAGGATTATTCCGTCGATGCCGATGCGGTCGTTAAAGCTCTTTGCGATGTTCACTGCGTCCTGACCCGTCATGGCGTCCGCAACGAAGAGTATCTCCCCCGGGACGACCCGGGACTTTATCTCGCTCAATTCCTGCATGAGGCTCTCGTCTATATGGAGCCTTCCGGCGGTGTCGAGTATCATCACATCTTGCGCATCGAGTTTCGCCTTCCTGACAGCAGCCTCGCAGAGCGTTACCGGGTCCTTTGTCTGCCGGGAAGAAAAGACAGGAACGTCTATCTGCCTTCCGATCGTCTCGAGCTGCTCGATTGCCGCAGGGCGCTGGAGATCGGCGGCAACGAGCATCGGTCTCCTGCCCTCTTTCTTAAAGAGTCTCGCCAGCTTCCCTGAGGTCGTCGTCTTTCCGGAACCATGAAGGCCTACCATCATGACGATGGTGGGGGGATTCGGGGCGAGATGTATCTTGCTGCTCGTCCCCCCGAGGAGTTCGCAGAGTTCGGCATGGACTATCTTGATGACCTGCTGTCCCGGGGTGAGACTCTCAAGGACCTCCTTCCCCATCGCCTTTGCCTTTATCTTCTCGATGAAGTCCTTGACGACCTTGAAATTCACATCCGCCTCAAGGAGAGCGAGGCGCACTTCCTTCAAGGCAGCATCGATATCCTCTTCCTTGAGAATACCCCTTCCCCTTAACTTCTTGAATATCGATTCGAGTTTTTCGCTCAGTGCCTCAAGCATTATCGCAACGCCTCGATCTCCTGTGAAAGGGTTTCGGCAAGGCCGGGGATGAAGCCCGTATGTTTCCCCGCAACCCCGCCGTTTTTATCGACGATGAAAAGCGCGGGGATGCCGGCCACATTATAGAGAGAAGAGGCATCCCCATCGTCAATGAGTACCGGATAGGCGATGGCATGCTCTTTCGCAAAGGAACTTACCGTTGAAGGGACATCTCCTCCCCTGTCCATCGAAACGCCCAGTATCACAACTCCTTTGTCCTTGTATCTCGCATAAACCGCATTTAACTCCGGTATCATTTCCTTGCAGGGGGGACACCAGGTGGCCCAGAATTCGACGAGGACAACCTTGCCTCTGAGGCCCGACAGGGTTATCTTGTTCTTCTGAAGGTCGGAGAGAGTAAAATCAGGCGCCCTGTCTTTATCAGCAACAGGCGGGCTGACACTCTTCTTGCACGAAACGGCAGAGAGGGCAACGAACAGGCAGACCACCAAGCAGAGTTTCTTCATATGATAATGTGCGGGTATCCGCACTCGCCTCCGCATGCCGTCAGGAGGCAAGGAGGGAATCTATCTTCGCCTTCAGCTGCGGTTTCGGGACCGCTCCGACAAGCTGGTCCACTTTCTGGCCGTCCTTGAAAAAGAGAATGGTCGGTATACCCATGATCTTGTACCTGCTGGCGATATCCGGGTTCTCGTCGGTGTTCAGTTTCGCCACCTTCATTTTCCCCGCGTACTCTTTCGCGAGTTCTTCCACCGTCGGTGCAATCATCCTGCACGGGCCGCACCAGACCGCCCAGAAATCGACAATTACGAGGCCCTTGGTCTCGATAATCTCTTTATCCCATGTCGAGCCAGTCACATCAACAATGCCTTCGGCCATAAGATCCTCCTTGAGAATGGAATTTTTAATTATATTGATTGACCTCCCTCTTTGTCAACGCAAACGCCCCGCGCGTAAAGAAAGATATTGAAATAGAAAAAGAACTTCAGGTAATATATTCACTGATTTTTTTGCGGAGGTGCGAGATTAAGATACGCCATGCAGACGGCAGAGAAGACACCCTCGCTCTCTCGGAGGTCGAGACGAGAATGAGGAGGATGAACGCCATAGCCATCAAGGTCAATGGCGATCTCAAGGATCTCTCGTCCCTCGGTCAACTCGGGGAAGAAGCGAGCATCGAAGCCGTCGCCGTCGACT
>DASPUT010000188.1 GCA_035622735.1 Thermodesulfovibrionales bacterium
TTGATACCGTCCGCACGCAGCATCTCGGCAGCCTTCAGGGAGGGATTGACAGTATTCCCGATGGCAAGGATCGCCAGATCGTCGCCGTCGGTCAGCATCTCGGCCTTTCCTATTTCGAGGGGCGTTCCGGATTCTGCACCCTGGCTCACTCTTCCTCTCGGATATCGTATGGCCACAGGGCCTTCATGCTGGAGGGCGAGCCGCAGCATTGCTTTCAGTTCCTCTCCGCCCTTGGGCGCCATGAAGAGCAGGTTCGGGATATGCCGCAAAAAGGAGATGTCGAAGAGGCCCTGATGGGTCGGCCCATCCTCTCCGACGATGCCCGCCCTGTCTATCGCAAAGACTACCGGGAGGTTCTGGAGACAGACATCGTGTACTATCTCATCATATGCCCTCTGGAGAAACGTAGAGTAGATCGCGACGAAGGGTCTGAGGCCCTGCGATGCGAGTCCTGCCGCGAAGGTCACCGCGTGGGGCTCGGCAATGCCGACATCATAGAACCTCTCGGGGTATCTCTTCGCAAAACACTCAAGACCGGTACCCTCGCGCATCGCGGCTGAGACCGCCACGACCCGCATGTCTTTCTGTGCGAGTTCCGTCACCGCCTGTCCGAAGACATCGCTGTAAGCAGGGATGGAGGTGTCTGATGTGACGACACCGGTATCCACATCGAACGGACCGATGCCGTGAAACACGCAGGGATCCTCTTCGGAATATTTGTACCCTTTCCCTTTCTTGGTTATCACATGAATCAAAGAGGGCGAATCTCCGTTCATCACGCGACCGAATGTCTCGATGAGGGTTTCGATATTGTGCCCGTCGATCGGTCCGACGTAATTGAACCCGAGTTCCTCGAAGAGGATGCCGGGCAAAAAGAATCCTTTCAGCATCTCTTCGAGACGCTGTGCTATTTTCGATACGGGAACGCCCAACTTCGGTATATGCTCGAGAAATGTTCTCGTCTCCTTCTTGAACCGCAGGAATTTCTCCCCTGTCAGTATTCTGTTGAGATAGGCAGAGAGTGCTCCGACATTCTGGGATATCGACATCTCGTTGTCGTTCAGGATGACTACGAGGTCCTTCTTGAGTTGTCCCGCATGGTTCAGACCTTCGAAGGCGAGTCCGGATGTCATCGACCCGTCGCCGATGACGGCCACGACCTTGAAGTGTTCGCCCCTCTTGTCCCTCGCTTCGACGATTCCTGTCGCCGCAGAAATGGACGTTGAGCTGTGCCCCGTACCGAACACGTCATAGGGACTTTCATCAAGCCTCGGGAAGCCTGAGAGACCCTTGAATTTTCTCAGGGTCGAGAACATCCCGTATCTCCCGGTCAGGAGTTTGTGGGGATAGGACTGGTGCCCCACATCCCAGATGATCTTATCGACGGGGCAGTTCAGGGCGTAATGGAGCGCCAGGGTCAGCTCAATGACACCGAGGTTTGACGCGAGGTGGCCTCCCCCGGCCGAGACCTGTTCGATGATTATCTGTCTCAGTTCTTCTCCGAGTTCGGGCAGGCTTTCCTTCGGAATCCTCTTCAGATCATCCGGCGAGTGTATCCTCTCGAGCAACATCAAGTTCTCCTCTTCGTGATATATAGAGCTATCTCCCGCAGGGGATCGGCACTCTCCCGGAATGATTGCAGAACACCGACGGCCTCCTCCACGAGTTCCTCAGCTTTCTTAGCCGAGCGATCGATGCCGTAGAGGCCGGGATATGTCATCTTTTTCTTCTTCTCATCCGAACCTGTTGTTTTGCCCAGTTCTCCCGTGTTCCCCTGTATATCAAGTATATCATCGATTATCTGGAAAGCAAGGCCGATGTTCTCACCATACCGCGTGAGCGCCCTGAGGTTCTTCTTCCCCGCGCGGGCGAGGATAGCCCCCATCCGCACTGACACGGTGATGAGCGCTCCGGTCTTATGGGAATGAATGAACGACAGTTTTTCACTCTCCGGCGCCGCATCTTCCGAAAGGAGGTCCTCAGCCTGACCCCCGACCATCCCGTGAGCCCCTGCTGCCATTGAGACTTCACCGATAACCTTTAGCACCGCAGATGGGGGGATGCGCGATCTTGTTTCATCCAGTACTCCTCTCGGGGAGGGTGATGATAAGCGACTTGAATCCGACAGTAAAGAAAAAGCCTCTGTAAGGAGCGCATCTCCGGCAAGAATCGCCATCCCTTCCCCGAAGACCTTGTGGTTGGTAGGCTTTCCCCTCCTCAGATCATCGTCATCCATGGCCGGGAGGTCGTCATGAACGAGAGAATAGGTATGAATAAGCTCAAGGGAAGCGACGTAAGGGAGTATCTCTGTGCCGTCTCCGCCACAGGCTTCGTATGATGCGAGCGCCAGGATAGGCCTCAGTCTCTTGCCTCCGGCAAAAAGGGAATAAACCATTGCGTCGTTGAGGGTGGCAGGAGCAAGAGGCATCGAGAAGTGAGACCGGAGGAAGGAATCAATAAGATCCCGTTTATCTCTCAAGTACGTCTTTATATCAATTCTTGAGACTATCTGTCTCTGACCGGAGTTCTGCTCCGTCGAGTCTCTTCTGTTCATGGCAGGTTCTACTCCCATTCGATCGTACCGGGAGGCTTTGAGGTGATGTCATAAACGACCCTATTCACGCCCTTAACTTCATTGATTATCCTGTTCGAAATTCTTCCCATGATTTCGTACGGGATAGTTGCCCAGTCTGCGGTCATCCCGTCGAGACTGGTGACCGCCCTCACCGCTATGACGTTATCGTACGTCCTTTCGTCTCCCATAACGCCGACACTCTTTACCGGCAGCAGCACCGCGAATGCCTGCCACAGCGATCTATAGAGTCCCGCCTTCTTTACCTCTTCGAGGACAACGGCATCCGCTTTCCTGAGAATAGCCAGTCGCTCTCCCGTCACATCGCTGATACACCGTATCGCGAGCCCCGGGCCGGGGAAGGGGTGGCGATTTATGATCTCATTCGCCATTCCCAGTTCCTCCCCCAGGAGCCTTACTTCATCCTTAAAGAGCTCCCGCAAGGGTTCGATGAGCTTCAATTTCATTTTCTTGAGAAGCCCCCCGACATTATGGTGACTCTTTATAGTCGCCGAGGGACCCTTAAAGGAGACGCTTTCGATCACATCGGGATAGAGCGTGCCCTGCGCGAGGTACCCCACATTCTTTAACTTCATCGCCTCTTCCTCGAAGACCCTGATGAATTCATTGCCGATAATCTTTCTCTTTCTTTCAGGGTCCTTGACGCCCTTCAGTCTCGTGAGAAACCTGTCCGAGGCGTCAACGCACCGGATCTTCATGCGGAAGTTCTTCTTGAGTGTCTGCTCGACTTTTTTCGCCTCGCCTTCCCGCAAAACACCGTTGTCGACAAAGATGCAGGTGAGGGCATCGCCGATCGCTTCGTGCACGAGAACCGCTGTTACCGAGGAATCGACACCCCCGCTGATTCCGCAGACAACCCGTTCCCGTCCGACCGTTTTTCGTATCTCTTTTTTTGCCGTATCGATAAATGACTTCATCGTCCACGTGGGGCTGCAGCCGCATATCCCGAAGGCAAAGTTTCGCAAGATCTCCATACCCTTTTCCGTATGAATCACCTCAGGGTGAAACTGGAGGGCATAAAACTTTCTCTTCTCATCAGACATTGCGGCGACGGGAGAGTTGTCCGTATGCGCGATGCTCGAAAACCCCGCGGGAAGTTTTTCTATCCTGTCACCGTGACTCATCCATACCGTCGTTTTTCCCGTTGCGCCGGCAAGGAGGTCCCTGCTGTCGTCCACGGATAATTCAGCCCTTCCATATTCCTTCTTCGCGGCCCTGGCCACCCCTCCCCCGAGACAGTGCGCCATCAGCTG
>DASPUT010000189.1 GCA_035622735.1 Thermodesulfovibrionales bacterium
ACGGAGGCGATCGCCTTCTTGAGCGTAACCGTATAATCCGGGTTGATCTTTGCGTCGCTGAACCCCCAATGCGTGTCGGATAACTGGACAAAGAAGAAATCATCCTGACTTCCTTTTTTCCCCTGATCAGAGGCAAAACTGTCGATGCCCGAAATGAAGACAACGCCTCCAATGCCCGCAAGTTTCAGGAATTCCCTTCTGTCGATTCCTCTTTTCATGGCTCCTCCATAATTTGCAGATGTTCGCCATTATAGCGACATGCCTGTTCTTTATTCGTAATTTCACTATAGCACGCCTTCGATTGATGTCAAGGATGATGCCGAAGACGATGATGCCGAAGACGCGCCGCGACAGCGCGGAATCCCGGGGAGAAGCGATTTTCACGATCCGGGTTGAGACTCGAAAACACCGATTACGCATGGTATGCTATAGAAAAAAGAAGGGCAAGGAGACAGTATGGGACAGATCGCGCTCGAATGGGTCGGTGAAGACAGCAGGTTGTTCATCGGACGGGACGGCCATGGGCATACGGTTGTGGCCGGATCCTGGCCGAAGAAAGACGACGCGGAGTGGCAGGAATGGAAGGGGCTCAAGCCCTCGGACCTGCTCGTCATCAGCCTCTGCGCGTGTTCATGTTACGACGTAGTCGAAATCCTCAAGAAACAGCGCCAGGACCTGACCGGACTGCGCATCACTGCCGATGCCAAGCAGGCCCCGGAGCCGCCCTGGCAGTTCACCGAGATTCACCTCAATTATGTGGTCAAGGGACGGAACCTGTTGCGCGCGAAAGTCGATAAGGCGATTGAGCTGTCGCAGAATAAGTACTGCTCCGTGGCTGCCACGATAAAAGGCGTAACGAAGATTACTCACAGCCTTGATCTAAAGAGCGAATAGCTTGCAGCGCCGGTATCTTTATGAGCGCTCGAAACAATGATTCGCTGACAGGCCTTCGCACGGGGAAGCAATGAGGCGGGAAATGTCCTTCCACGATCATACGGGCGGTCTATTCTGCCGAAAAGCGCCGTCTCTATACGTGTCTACTTGACAACGCGGGCGAAAGGCGCTCAAATTAAGGTAGCGAAGGAGTAGCGAAGAGAGGCTGAGAAACCTCTCTCTGAATCGTATACAGCAGTCTGCAAAGGGCAGCCGCCCACAGTAAGGGGAGCGAGGAGGTCTCTTTTGCCATCAAGAAAGGGCATGATCGCGCTTATGGGCTCCGGAGAACTCACCGCTACGATGGTCGAGGTTCATAAGGAGATTCTCGCGCGCCTCGGCAGCGCTCCCAAAGCGATCTTTCTCGACACGCCCGCCGGGTTCCAGTTGAATGCCGACCAGTTGTCTGAAAGGGCGGTGGAGTATTTCCGCGTAAACGTCGGCTATCCGATGACTGTCGTTTCATACAAGTCGAAGGACGTCCCTGCCCTCGAAGCTGAACGGGCGTTTCGCATGATGAAAGAGGCCGATTATTTTCTTGTCGGTCCCGGAAGCCCGACATACGCGCTGCGGCAGTGGAAGGGGACTCCTATCCCGGAGATAATCGACCGGCGGATCGAAAGGGGCGCTTGTCTCGTTGCGGCCAGTGCTGCCGCACTCACTGTGGGACGGTTCACGCTACCTGTATACGAGATTTATAAAGTCGGTGAGGAGCTGCGTTGGGTGGAGGGCCTTGACATCCTGAGCTACTTCGGACTCAATGCGCTGGTCATTCCGCACTGGAACAACGCAGAGGGCGGGAATCACGACACCCGCTTCTGCTTCATGGGAGATGCCCGCTTCAGGATTCTCGAGTCGATGCTCCCCGAGGATGTGGGTATCATCGGTCTTGACGAGCACACGGCCTGTCTTATAGACCTCGACAGGGAAGAGTTCTCGATAAAGGGTATCGGCACGGTGACGCTGCGAAACCGTGGAAAGGAGAGGACATTTGGGAGAGGAGAACGCCTCCCTCTCGGCCTGCTTTCGGGAAGCGGTGCCGGCGCTGTCCCTTCAATGTCTCCATCGGAAAACCAGTTCTCGGAGCCGGCACCTCTGCCTGAAGAGTCGGGTTTCTGGGATGCCGTTCACGCCCTGGAAGCTGCGTTCTTCAAAGGCCTCGACAATGATGCCCGTGATGCCGCGAACGCCCTCCTTGCTCTCGACGGGCTCATCTGGAAAGCCGTGCAGGAGAATCTGAAACCCGAGGGCATCTTCCAGGCGCGGGAGCTTCTTCGCGAATTCGTCGTTCTTCTCGGAATGCGTCTCGCCTCTACCCCGGGAAGCCGGCAGGAATGCCTCGCGCCTCTTGTTGATGAATTGCTTGCATTGAGGGCTTTCTTCAAGCAAAATAATAAATGGCACGAAGCGGATGCGATCCGCGGCTGCCTGAAGCGGTCAAAGATTGAAGTCGATGATACCCGGGACGGGTACCATTGGCGTTTGGTTTCGTGAGCTGCCGAGAGTGCACGAGAAATGGTGTCTCCGAGGTGAACAGGCATGTCAGAAAGTGGTTTAAAACTCATGAGGGCAGGGATCGGCGGGACGGTAACCGTCAGACCGCTTCATGATCTGGATCTCTACTGGCGGGCTTCCGTGAGTCCGCTGAAGTGGGGTTGTCTCTTCATGCTTCCCCCGTGGCTTCGTGTCTGGTCGTCGCACTTCGGGCAGGGGTCGAAGACGCGCCTCTACGTCGTGACGGAGCGGGACCTGCTCCTCGGTGCGGCGCCACTCTTAATCAGCGGAGAGACGGCTCATCTCATCGGTGACAGCGACCTGATCGACTATAGCGACTTCATCGTCACGCCCTCGCGGGAGCGAGAATTCTTCTTGACCCTTTCGGATCGCCTGAAGCGGGAGGGCATCAGCCGTCTCGACATGGGTCGCGTCCGATCCGATTCGGCGGCATTCTCCTGTGTCAAGGCATGCTCTACCGTGCTTGACGACACTGTATCCTGTGAGCCCGTGGACGAGCTCTTCGAGATGGATTTGCCGGAAACCTGGGACGGGTACCTCGGCCTGTTGTCGGGAAGGGAGCGGCACGAGACGCGCCGAAAGCTCCGCCGTCTTGAAAGTGCGGGAGATATCGCGGTGCGAGTCATCGAAGAGAAGCAAGAGGTTGCAGCTGCGATGGACGCCTTCATGGCACTCTTCCGGGCCAATGCGAGCGAAAAGGTGCGGTTCATGACCGTTGCGGTCGAGTCGTTCTTCAGGTCTCTTGCAGCGGCGATGGCCGAAGCGGGACTCTTAAAGCTCTTTTTTCTCGATCTGAACGGTATGCCGGTTGCGGCGACGATGTGTTTCGACTACGACTCGACGATCTATCTCTATAACAGCGGCTACGACGGGGAATTTAGCCAGCTGAGCGCCGGACTGCTCGGCATCGTCTTCAGCATACGGGAAAGCATCGCGCGCGGCAGGCAGAAGTTTAATTTCCTCCGGGGCAGCGAGCCATACAAGAGACGCCTCGGCGGCCTTCCGGCGAAGCTCCATCACTGCGAGGTCGTCCTGAAATGATTTCATCTCCGGTTATCGATTCCCGCAGCGTCTTGAACGGAGTCCGGGCGGCGTCAAACGGACGGCAGCTGCGAATCGCGATGCTCAGCATCCATTCCAATCCCCTCGGTGAACTCGGGACCGAGGACACGGGAGGCATGAGTGTGTACGTGCGTGAACTTTCGCGCGAACTCGGCATTGCGGGGCACAATGTCGATATTTTCACCTGCGCCGACAATGGGAGGCTGGATTCTGAGGCGTTTTTATCCGAACGGGTCCGACTCATCCATCTGCGAGTCGGAAACAACGGGAGGGTCGCGAAGAACAGACTCTTCGGATATCTGCCGGAGGTCTTCCTGTCTCTTGAAAAGTATGTGTCCGCCAACCGGCTTTCCTATGATCTCGTCCACAGCCACTATTGGCTGTCCGGCGCCGTGGGGCGACGGGTACAGGAGCGGTGGTATGTGCCTCACGTAGTGATGTTTCATACAACGGGCATCGCGAAGCGAGTCGCCTGCGGCCAGGAGAGGGAGCCGGCCCTCCGTCTGATCAACGAGAAGAGACTGGCCCACTCGAGCAACCGGATCCTTGCTGCGACCGAGAGGGAAAGGAACCTACTTGTGCGATACTACGGTGTAACGGGGGAGAAAATCGGGATTGTACCCTGCGGGGTGAACCTGGAACGGTTCCAGCCCGTTTCGCAAAGACTTGCCCGAAAAGAGCTCGGGCTGGAGGATTCCCGGTTCATTGTTCTCTACGTCGGGAGGTTCGCCCCCGTCAAGGGACTCGACAGGCTCATGGCCGCAGCGGCGCATCTCCGCGCACTCCCGGGCGTCACGTTCCTTGTAGTCGGCGGTGACGGACAGGAGGAGGATTCGACGGTCGCACTGAGACGGTTCGCCCAAAAGGCCTCGGTTGAAGGCATGGTGAGATTTCAGGGAAGGATCGAACATGATCTTCTCCCCTTGTATTACAGCGCGGCAGACGTCCTTGTCGTGCCGTCTTACTATGAGAGTTTCGGCCTCGTAGCCCTCGAATCGCTTGCCTGCGGCACGCCCGTCATCTCCGCGCGAGTGGGAGCCATGGAAACGTTGATCGCAAGCGGCGGGACAGGACTCCTCGTCGACACGCCGAGTCCCCGTTCGTTTGCATCGGCCATCGAGCAGCTTTTGAGCGATTCAATGAACGGCGGTATGTCCCGCGAGAGGATACGCGCTTCCGTTCTCGGCTATGGCTGGGCGAATGTCGCCTCGGCCGTCGCGCGAGAGTATGGGGCCTTTTCTCCGCCTTGCGTGCGCGGGGAATACGGACCCGCGATGCAATGAGGTCGCCCATGGCAGCCCCCGCTGATATACTCGTTGTTGCGGCGCATCCCGATGATGCCGAATTCGGAGCCTCGGGAACGGTGGCCCGCTGGATCAGGGAAAAGAAGGAGGTCGTCTATGTTGTCTGCACGAGCGGCGAGAAGGGAACGGCGGACAGGACGATGAATCCGGTCAGGCTGGCCACGATAAGGGAAAGCGAGCAGGAGGCAGCGGCGAAGGTCCTCGGCGTCCGGGAGGTCGTCTTCCTCAGGCTTCCCGACCAGGGGCTGGAAGACACCCCCGAATTCAGGAAGATGATCGTCCGGCAAATCCGGACGTATCGGCCGGCCACGGTCGTGACCTCAGATCCCTACCGCCGCTACGTCTGGCACCGGGACCATAGGATTGTCGGACAGGTCACGCTCGATGCTGTATTCCCCTTTGCCCGGGACCACCTCGCGTATCCCGACTTTCTGGAAGAAGGGCTCGAACCTCACAAGGTCCGCGAAATGTTCTTCTTCGGTTCCGATGATGTGAACTACCGCTCTGATATTACGGAGACCTTCGATCTGAAGGTCGCCGCGCTCCGCTGCCATAAAAGCCAGGTGAAGGAGCTCGGGGTATCTGACCTCGAGACATGGCTGCGAGGATGGTCCTGTTCGATGGCCGAGGGCACGGAGTGTGAACTCGCCGAGACGTTTCATCGGGTCGAGATCAAGTAGCGTCTCCCGATACTTGGAGGGAAGAGAAGCGGCAGGCCAGGTTCCCCGCTGGCTTTTGTTCCTCCTCTTCGGATACAATAATACCTCCGCATTGTCCCGCCGGAGACATTGCCTGTGAAAGACCGAGAAGAAGGAATGAGAGGGTTTGTCGGAATCATGAAACGGGAAGAACTGAGAAATATCGCTATTATCGCCCATGTAGACCACGGGAAGACTACCCTTGTCGACGGAATGCTGAGGCAGGGAGGTATCTTCCGCTCACATGAGAGGGTGCAGGAGCGTGTCATGGATAACATAGATCTCGAGCGTGAGCGAGGGATCACGATCATGGCGAAGAATACCGCGGTCCAGTATGACGGCGTGAAGATCAACATCGTAGATACGCCCGGCCACGCGGACTTCGGAGGAGAGGTCGAGAGGACGCTTAAGATGGTAGACGGCGTGCTCCTGCTTGTCGACGCATCGGAGGGCCCGCTGCCTCAGACGCGGTTTGTGTTGAAGAAGGCCCTTGAACTTAAGCTGCCCCCTGTCCTCGTGATCAACAAGATAGACAGATCCGATGCGAGGATTCAGGAAGTCCTCAACGAGGTCTACGACCTCTTCATCGACCTCGATGCCACGGAGGAACAGCTCGAGTTCCCCGTTCTCTACACGAATGCAAAGCTCGGTTTCGCGAAGCTGAATCTTGAAGACGAACCGCAGGATCTGAAACCGCTCTTCGAGACGATCGTGAATACGATACCTCCGCCTGAGGGCGACCGGGGAGGGGCGTTGCAGCTCCTTGTCACGAATATCGACTATGACGACTATGTGGGAAGGATAGCGATAGGACGCATCTTCTCCGGCTCGGTGCGGGTCGGTGATTATGTCGCGATCGCAACCGGAGACTCCTCAATCACAAAGACGAAAGTCACGTCGATGTACACCTTCCAGGGGCTCGAGCGGATTGCGGCGAAGGAGGCCTCGGCAGGAGAGATCGTGGCCCTCTCAGGAATCGAGGGGATAACCATCGGAGACACGATCACGAATATCGATACGCCTCTGCCGCTGCCACGGATCAAGGTCGACGAGCCTACCATCTCGATGGTCTTTCTCGTCAATACCTCGCCCTTTGCGGGGAGAGAGGGAAGGTTTGTGACGTCTCGGAATTTGCGGGAGAGGCTCGAAAAGGAGCTCCTCTACAATGTCGCGATACGGGTCGATTTTTCCGAGACGGACTTCTTCACCGTCATGGGCAGGGGAGAGTTACAGCTCGCCATCCTCATCGAGATGATGCGGAGAGAGGGGTATGAGCTGTCCGTCGCGATGCCGGAAATCATAACGAAGAGGATAGACGGCGTTCTCCATGAGCCCATGGAGCTGCTCGTCATAGATCTGCCGGAAGAGTATGTCGGCGTCGTTACCCAGCAGGTCGGGATGAGAAGGGGGAGGATGCAGAAGATGCAGAACAACGGTTACGGCAGGGTGAGGCTTGAATTCAGGATACCCTCCCGCGGGCTGATCGGGTTTCGGTCGCAATTCCTGACCGATACCAGGGGGACGGGGCTGCTCAATCATCTTTTTGACGGTTACGAGCCCTGGCAGGGAGCCATTTCGAAGAGGCAGACAGGCGCCCTCGTTGCCGACAGGCCGGGAAAATCTACGATCTACGCTCTCTTCCATCTCCAACCGAGGGGGGTCCTCTTCATCAGGGAAAACACGCCGGTGTATGAGGGCATGATCATCGGCGAGAACTCACGGGACAATGACCTCGATGTGAACGTCATCAAAGAAAAGAAGCTCACGAACATTCGTGCTGCCAATGCAGACGAGGCGCTCCAATTGATCCCCCCGCACGTCATGAGCCTGGAACAGGCCATAGAATTCATCAAGGAAGATGAACTCGTGGAGGTGACACCCGAATCGATTCGCTTGCGGAAAAGAGTGCTCGAGGCGAACAAGAGACCGAGGGGCAAGAAGGATTGACAGAGAGTGAATTCTCCGGGTTCTGCGGTTTTGCTCCCGCCGGTGGCTGCCTCATGCCGTAGCATAGGACCGCTAAACTTGCTATAATGCTTAACGGTAGGGCCAAAGGATCGACAGGCCCGTGAGGTAATCGGATGGAAAAGATACCTTTAGAAAAAAGGTTGTTCTGTCTCCCCTGGACCCAGACCATTCTCGGCACCCACCTGAAGGGAAAGGTTAATTTCATGGCGCTCGATTGGCTGACCCGCGTTAACTTTGAACCGGCCATGATCGGCATCTGTCTCAATAGACAGAATGCATCGCACGCCGCCGTAGAGGATACCGGAGAATTCAGCGTGAACGTCCCGAATGTTGCTATGGTGGAAGTCACGGATTACACCGGCATCGTCTCGGGGCGGACCGTTGACAAGTCAGGCCTCTTCGAAGTCTTCTACGGGGAATTACCGTCTGCACCCATGATCAAGACCTGTCCCATCACCATGGAATGCAGACTGGTCGAAACGGTTTCGCTTCCAACGAATTCTTTCTTCATCGGCGAGATTGTCACTCTTTACTCGGAAGAGCGGTTTCTGACTGACGGAAAGCCGGATGTGAAGAAAATGAACCCTTTCGTTCTTACGATGCCTGATAATCGGTACTGGTCGATTGGTGAGCCTGTCGGTAAGGCGTGGAATGCGGGGATAGCCCTACGGGAACGATTGAAGCAACCGTAGGAGTTCGATAAAGAAGACGGGTATCATTTCCGCACGATGAAATCTCTCACGATTCTCAGGAACCAAATTCTAAAGAGTCGTCTTCCCGAATACCGATTCTTTGGATGAGACGCATATCCTCCCAGTCGAACGGTCCTGCCTCCGAAGCCGGGCGTCTTTTGCATCTGTGGCTTGCCCTCTCCGTCTGGGTACTCTCCGTCGCGGGCATTAGCGTCCTTGTTTTTCGTGCTCCATCGAAAGGTACGGTCACTACTGTTTATCACGAGGTTGTTAACCGCTGGTTGACGAACCAACCGATCTATCCCGATGGCTGGATGTATTCCTTCTATTATTTCCCGCAGTTTGTTTTTGCCTTTATACCTTTCCATTTTTTACCTGTTCCTCTGGGCGACATTCTCTGGCGCGCCGTGTCGACAGGTCTCTTTGCCTGG
>DASPUT010000190.1 GCA_035622735.1 Thermodesulfovibrionales bacterium
TCTCGTGGTCGGATTTGCATCAGCCGTTATGGCAGCGGGCTGGGATTCCTGCAAGGGCTGCCACACGGACTCGGGAAAGCCGGCGCCCTCGAAGGCAGACCTGACGAAGAAATACAAGACTTCTGCTGACTTGATAAAGGCGGCTAAGGCCTCGAAGAGCCCGATGATGAATAACTTCAAGAAAGATGACGTACTTAAGGAAGCAGCAAAGGATCTCGGACTGAAATAAGGTTTTTTCGAGAAAGGGATGGACTGCTTTTCCATCCCTTTTTTACGCGGGAGATAAGGCATGGTTCCGATAAAGACTGCGGGAGGAGAAGCAAAGGCCTGGTCCATCATTTCGACCCTTGAACCGTCGAGAATAGCGAGCGAGGCGGGGGTCCTCTATGACAGCGGGTCCGGGATATATACGCTGAAGTCCTTCGGTCTGGATTTTTCCATCTCTCCACTGGAGAAGAAGATTTCTTGCGTGTCGTCTGCCGGCGACTTCTTTCTCGGCAAGCTCAAGGATTTTTTCAGGCTCTCCGTGCTCTGGTATCTCACGAATGCCAAGGACATCCCCCTCTCCGGAAGGCTGATAAGGCCTATCGATGTGAAAGGCGGGCACCGCTTCTTTACCGGAACCCATCTCCTCCCTCTCGACAAGATCGCGGAGAAATACGGGAAGGACAGAGACGGCTTTATAAGGAAAGGGAGAGAATTCGGCGGGGAGCCCTTTCATTACGGTGATGTCTCTATCAAACTCCTTCCCTTCCCGAGAGTCCCGGTCTATGTGATTTTATGGCTCGAAGACGCGGAATTCCCCTCACGGGTCGACCTGCTCTTTGACTCGACCTGCGAGTTTCATATACCGTTATCCGATATCGTTTGGGCGACTTCGATGATGAGCGTCTTATCGATGCTCCTGGAAGGATAGCAGACATATCATGAAAGGAGGTTTCATGAGATACGTAAGAACATTTTTTGTGATGGTTTTCGTGGCCGTATTCAGTCTGTCCGGCTATGCCGAGATGAAGGACAAAAAATTTACGAAAGAGGAGATCAAGAAGATGGCAGAGACAAAGGCGATCATAGAGACGAAGTTCGGAAACATCGAACTCACCTTCTTCCCCGATGTCGCACCGAATCATGTGAACAATTTTATTGAGCTCGCGAAAAAGGGGTTCTATGACGGGACAACCTTCCATAGGGTCATCCCCGGTTTCATGATACAGGGAGGCGACCCGAACTCCAAAGACCCCGACAAATCGAAACACGGCACGGGAGGCCCCGGATATACCGTCAAGGCGGAGTTTAACGACAAACACCATAAGAGGGGGACCCTCTCTATGGCGAGGGCTGCAAGCCCCGACAGCGCGGGCTCTCAGTTCTTCATCTGTGTCAAGGACGCACCGTTTCTCGACAAGCAATACACCGTCTTCGGGGAGGTCGTTTCGGGGATGGACGTGGCGGATAAGATCGTGAACCAACCGAGGGACGCCAGGGACAACCCCAACGAGCGAGTCGAGATGAAGGTGAAGATCGTCGAAAAATAAAGACGCCTTCTCGTAGTCCTGACCTGTCTCTGTGAGGAGTATTCCGTCTGCTGTCTTAGTGAGCGCTTATGGTGTACCGGCAGTGATAGTCACGTTGCTGTCATATTGCAGGGGAAGCATGTGCGAACTTCCACCATCCACGAAACTGAGCGCGATGTAACCGATCGCTGGTAGACCGGCTGAGGTGAATGTATGGTTGTTGGCAGATACTGTTGTCTTGTGTTCTGGAGTTGGCAGACAGGGATCCCCAAAGCAGTCAACATTAACTAAATCGAAGTTCAGAAAGCCAAAATCGAATGTCATAAATGAGTACGAAGTTGCCACGGTAGAGTTGAATATAGTACTTTTCCTCCCTGCCTCAGATAGTTTCACAATACTTGCACTGTGGGGGAGCGCTAGGACGACGTATCGCGGCGGGCAACCTCCAGAAAGATTTCCCACCCGCCATTACAAAGTCCCTCTTCCGTATTGATGTCAGCAGCCTCTCTGAATCTTATCCTTGCCCTCACACCGTATCGCGTACTTGTGTTAATGACCGTAAAAATATTCTCACGGTTCGCATCCCTTACATTATAGTAGCCGTAAATCAATGC
Organism: Thermodesulfovibrionales bacterium; assembly: GCA_035622735.1. NCBI lineage: Bacteria > Pseudomonadati > Nitrospirota > Thermodesulfovibrionia > Thermodesulfovibrionales > Thermodesulfovibrionales bacterium. The sequence continues at coordinate 2,129 of DASPUT010000190.1, forward strand.
ATCACCCAACCCACTGGGATTGACAAAGACCTTAGTCGGAGGCAATACACTCTCGGAGCCTGAAGCGAGAGAGTCTATTTGGAGTGCAAAAGCAGACCCAAAACCCGTGACAACAAGCAACATCGCAATGAAGACGCTTTTTTTTATCATCGATTTCCTCCTTGCAAAACATCACACAATCACATCGACCCCTTAATGAAATTTTAGTGGACTCCGAATCACAAAACAAGAAATTTATGAAAACCCAAACCAGTTAAGAGGGCTTGCGACAACCCTAACGAACGGGTCGAGATGAAGGTGAAGATCGTCGAGAAATAAAGGCTGCTTTTTTTTGCAGCCCTTATCTGCTCGGCAAAGCGGATTCAGTCTGCCGTGCAATCGGACGCTCAGGGCGTGCTGGTTGTGATAGTCACATTGCTGTCATATTGCATAGGGAGCATGTGCGAACTCCCACCATCCACGAAGCTGAGCGCTACATAGCCGATCGCCGGCAGACCCGCTGAAGTGAATGTGTGGTTATTAGTAGACACCGTTGTCGCGTGGGTCGGGATCGTCGGAACGGGACCAAAACAGTTGGCGTGTACCATATCGAAATTCAGGAACCCAAATGAGAAAGGCGACGCTGGGATGACCGGCGTGGCCACGTCGGAGATGAATATTGGTCCATCATTAACGCATACGAGATTCACTCCATGTGGCAGGGCAAAGGCAGGTTCGCATCCGGTACATTCCCACGGACAATAATGCGATACTATATGCCCCGCATCATCGAAGAAAGCAAGATATAACCTCGGGTCCGCAAAGATATCCTTCTTTGAATCGATGCATGTTTGGCCTGAGGAATCCCATGTGATGTTCGGGACGTGTGTAAGATTCTTTGTTGGAAATGTCACGACCGCCTCTGATTTACCGCGGAAGGGGGATTCAATATCGTAAACACTGTAGAAATTCTGTTTGGTCAAGGCATAGTTGAGACCGTTAAGTCCGTCTGTGCCGCTTGCCAGATTTGGTGTAGCTGCCTGAGGCTGATCGGTGAATGCTCTATTGGAGAAGTCACCGAGAGCAGTCGCATTGTAAGCGAAGGTCTCCAAAGTGCTCAGATTGACCAAGTAGTTGCTCCCCTTAAGGACATTGCCGACATCATCGCCCCAATCAAGTAAATC
>DASPUT010000191.1 GCA_035622735.1 Thermodesulfovibrionales bacterium
GGGAAGCAGTCTTTCCCTCAGGGCCACAAACTTTCTGAGCTGCTCGCCCGCAATGGAATCACCACCGAAACAGGTATCGGAGAAATGGCTCATCAGCCCCGCGATATTCAGGCTATCCATCTTCGAGATGGCGAGGATATCGTCCAGGACATTCTCGCTGTTGAGGCCGAGCCTCCCCATCCCCGTATCAACCTTGACATGGACATCAAGGGGCCGGTTCCTCCTTCTTGCCTCTTCGGAAAACCTCACCGCGGAATCGAGGTCATAAATGACAGGAATGAGATTGTATTCAAAAAACTCCGTTCCGTCGGTCTTATCGAAAAGGACAAGTATCGGGGAATGAATCCCCCCGCTCCTGAGGGTCAGGGCCTCTTCCGTATACGCCACGGCAAGACAGGAAATGCCTTCGGCCTCAAGCCTCCCCGAAACTCCAAGAGCACCATGACCGTAAGCATCAGCCTTCACCACCGCTATTACGCCGCGGTCACCGGAGAGGGTCCTGACGACATTCAGGTTGTGGGAAAGGGCGTCAAGATCTATATCCGCAACAGCTCCCCTATGCATTGTCCGATAAACGGGAGTACCCTTCTGACGGGTAGCTGACCGTCACTTCGACTCCTCTTTCTTCTCCTCCTTCTTCTCCTCGACGGGCTTCTTTGGTGTTACATCTATCTCATCGGGTTCTGAAGTCGCCTTCTTAAAGTTCCGTATCGCCTGGCCGATACCCTTTCCGATTTCGGGCAACTTTGCCCCGCCGAAAAGGACGAGCACGATTATGAGTATGACGATCAATTCCGGCATCCCTAACCCAAACATGGAACACCTCCTATCCTTTCGTAGTCTTCCGGTGTATTCACATTGACGAAGGACCTGCCCGAGGGATCAATTTCCCTGACCGTCTCCTCGTCGATGTAGCGCACCTTCAGCCTTTTCAGCAGCTCACCGGGGCTTCTCTTCTCTTCCTTGAAGATCCCTTCCATGATGGCGACTGCGTTCTTCGTGTAAATGCCGACAAGCGGCTCTGTCATACCCCTGAAGACGGGGACAACTGCGTCGACATCACTGCTCCCTTTATAAGCGTCAGCCATATGCCGCAAAAGCCCCTCATGGAGGAAGGGCATGTCACAGGCAACGAAAAAGACGGAATCCTCTCCCGTCGCCACGAGAACAGAGAATATGCCCGTTAACGGACCCCGCTCCTTCTTCAGGTCGCCGATCATGGGAAGGCCGAAATGGAAGAAATACTCGGGCTCATTGGTATTGATGATGACCCTGTCAAAGACCCCTCCCAGAACATCGATGGTGCGTTCGATAATCGTCCGCCCCTCGACAGTGAGAAGACTCTTCAGACGGGGGATCCTTCTGTTTTCGCCGCCCGAGAGGATCGCAGCGGTCAAAAGACCTCCTCGGAATCGTCATGGTATTCTCTTTCCGAGTACGGCATGAACCGTGTGCACTTCGAAAGGAAGGTTAACTTTATCGTTGCGGTAGGACCGTTACGCTGCTTCGCTATGATGATCTCGGCCTCGCCCTTGTTCGAGGGGTTGTTCTTATTGTATACCTCATCCCGGTAGAGGAAGATGATGACATCGGCGTCCTGTTCGATGGCGCCCGATTCCCGCAGATCGGCGAGGGTCGGCTTCTTCTCCCCCCGCTGTTCCACCGCCCTGTTGAGCTGGCTCAGGGCGATGACCGGAACATGCAATTCCTTCGCGAGCCCCTTCAGAGAGCGGGATATCTCCGATATCTCCTGCTCTCTCCTCTCGAAACTCCCCCTGCCCCTCATGAGCTGGAGATAATCGACCATCACAAGGCCGAGACCGCCGTGATGCTCAACCTTAAGCCGCCTCGCCTTTGCCCGCATCTCGAGGACCGATGTGCCCGATGCATCATCTATATAAATAGGTGCCTCAGCAAGTCTTCCGGCAGCGCTCGTGAGCTTATGCCAGTCCTCCTTTCTGATAAACCCCTTCCTCACACTGTTGGAATCGACCATCGCCTCCGCGCAGAGCATCCTCATCGCAAGCTGTTCCTTCGACATCTCGAGACTGAAGATGGCGACAGGTTCTCTCATCTCGAGAGCGACATGCTGTGAGACATTGAGACCCAGCGCCGTCTTGCCCATAGACGGTCTGCCGCCGATGATAACGAGGTCGCCCGGCTGAAACCCCGTTGTCAGCTCGTCCAGCTCCTTGAATCCTGACGGTACGCCCGTGACCGCCTCCTTCCTGTCATAGAGGCGCTCGATCATCTCGAAGCTGCTCTTTATCACTTCCTTGAGGGGAAAAAACGAGGTCTTCGTCCGCCTGTCGGAGACATCGAATATCGTCTTCTCGGCATAATCGACGAGTTCATCGGCCTCGAGTGAGGACTCATAGACCTTCGCAGCGATCTCCGTCGTCGATCTCAACAGGCTTCGGATGAGGGCCTTCTCCTTGACGATCTTCGAATGATACCGCACATTCGCAGAGGTCGGGACCTGCGCGGCTATGTTCGAGAGATACGTGACGCCTCCGACCGCATCGAGGTCGTTCCTCCTCTTCAGGGTATCGGTAACCGTGATGAGGTCTATCGCTTCATTCTTTTCATAGAGTTCCACCATCGCGTCGAATATCCTCCGGTGGGAGTCACGATAGAAATCATCCTGGGAAAGGATCTCAAGCGCCTTTGAAATGGCCTCGTTGTCGAGAAGGATGGCCCCGAGAACGGACTGCTCCGCTTCGAGGTTTTGAGGAGGGAGCCGGTCAAGGGTTAGGTCAGAATCCCTCATTCCGCGACTACATGGACGGTTATCTGGGGAACGACCTCGGGATGGATTTTCACCCCCACCGAGTACGAGCCGAGTCTCTTGATCGGCTCATCGAGGATGATCTTCTTCCTGTCGACATCGAACCCCTCTTTTTTCAGCGCTTCAGCGATGTCCATCGTCGTGATGGAACCGAAAAGCTTCTCTTCCTCTCCCGCCTTTGCGATCAAGGTGACGGCGGTCTTCGACAGTCTTTCCGAGAGATCCTGGGCCTCGTTCCTGATCTTCCGTGCATGCTCTTCAATCTTCTTTTTCTCATGTTCCAGGGACCTCATATTCTTGACATTCGCCTCGACGGCGAGGTTCTTCGGTATGAGGAAATTCCTCGCGTACCCGTCGGCCACATCCACGACACTGCCCATGGTCCCGAGACTTTTCACGTTTTCCTTCAGGATAACTTTCATTCCGCTAACCCCCTTGTATGAGAAAAGGTATAATTCATACTGCGATCGATGCTTCTCCGATTTCAAGAAATTATACCATAAATTTCTTCCGAAAATTTCCTCCGATTTGGACCGCCCTCAGACTTCGGGAAGAGCTCCTCGCCGAAGGTCTCGGCATGACGTGACGGAGAGGAACCGGTATGAGGGGGAGCGCAGTGAGGCATCAGGTGCTACTGCTCTATTGCCGGCAGGCACAGAGAATTCGCCATCGGGATGCGGAGCCGGCAGCTCAGGCTTCGTCTGATGCTTCCCGTCTCCTTATTATCCACACGTTTCCGAAGTCCCTTTCTTGGTAGGCCCTCGCAAGCCCCAGCCTCACGAGTTCAAGGATAGCGATAAAGGTCACGATGAGAAATGAGCGTGTTAATCTCCCATCGAGCAAATCCTCAAAACGCACGGCCTTCTGATTGTCAAGCCTTTCGATGATGGAAGATATCCTGTCTTTAACGGTCAGCGTCTCCCTCGTTATGGAGACAGTCTCGGGCGGAGCCTTGTCAAGGAGCTTCTTGAATGCGGTAAGGAGATCAACGATGCTCAGCTCGAAGAGGTTGAGGCCCTCAAGCTCCGGCTCCCCGGTCATGAAAAGGTGCGGTTCCTTTCCGTGGTCCAGACCCTCAGCGAACAGGCCGTCTTCAGACGACGTCTCTTTCCCCTGCACCTCGCCGACCGAGGGGCTCCGGAAGAAGACGTCGCTCCAGACCTCCTCCCGCTCCCTGAATGTAAATGTCGCATCTTTAAACGCCTGGTATTCAAGCAACCGTTGGACGAGTTCAAATCGCGGGTCTTCCTCCGCTTCCTTCTCCACCTCTTCATCCACAGGAAGAAGCATCCTCGACTTGATATGGATGAGTGTCGCAGCCATAAGGAGAAACTCGCCGGCGATATCGAGATTGAGTTCTTTCATCATGCCTATATATTGGAGATATTGGTGTGTAATGAGCGCTATGGGGATGTCGTAAATGTCTATCTTGTTCTCCCTGATGAGATGAAGGAGCAGATCAAGGGGACCTTCAAAGGCAGGGAGTTTTATGCTGTAAACATCTTCCATGAGAGACTATTCTACCATACCATGCCGCAGCGAAGGCGAAGGTTCGCCCTGCCGGCCAGATCGAATGAGGGATGCGGATGCTCAGACGGTGAATTTCTGCAGTTCCAGGAGAAGATTCTGGGCCTCTTCCTTCAATGAGCTTATCCCCGCGCTCATCGCGTCGGCCGAATCTATCAAGTTGCCCGTCGTATTCTGAATCTTGTCCATAGACTGAACAATCTCAGTGTTCTTCTGCTTCTGTCTGCCCGTAGCCTTTGCTATCTGGCCCGCCTGCTGCGTGACGTTCTCTATGGCGCCCGCTATCTGCTTGCTGCCGCTTTTCTGTTCGCCTATCGCTATCTTCACCTGATGGGAAATCTCCTTCATCTTTTCCGTCGCATCGATGATGAACCTGCTCCCCCTGCTCTGTTCCTGCAATGCTACGGAGATGTTTTCGACCTGCTTCGACATGCCCTTTGTAGCCTCGGTTATCTGCTTGATAACCTGTGATTCCTCGGATGTCGCTCTCTGTATCGCCTTCGACATCTCCGTCGCGACCTGTGAACTCTCTACTATTCCCCCGAGGGCAGTGTTCACCTCCTGCACAAGCTTCAGGCCTTGCTCGACTGTCCGAATGCCCTCCCCCGCCATTTCGACACTCGACCTCGTATCGTCCTGCACAGAGGTAATCAGTTCCGCTATCTCCTTTGTCGAGACCGATGTCCTCTCGGCAAGGCTCTTTATCTCATCGGCGACAACGGCGAAGGCCCTGCCGTGCTCCCCCGCCTGCGCAGCGAGAATGGCCGCATTCAGTGCGAGAAGATGTGTCTGGTCCGCGATATCGTCTATGACGTTGAGGATCTCTCCGATATCCCCGGATCTTTTGCCGAGGACGTTTATGACATCGGAGAGGGCGCCGACGCTCTTCCGGATATTTTCCATCCCTTCCATCGCCGCATTCGCGGCACTGATTCCCCTGTCGGAGGCGTCCGTCATGACTTTCTCGGCCAGCTCGACAGATTTATTCGCGTGATCTTCGATTTCCTTGACCGTCGCGTTCACTTCGGAAGTGGAAGACGCTATCTCGTCCGACGATAACGACAGGTTCTCAAGGCTCTGCGAGATCTGCTTGATACTGGATATCATCTCTTCGATGGATGCGGCAGTCTCCTGCGCCGACTCATAAAACACATTCGCGTTATCGGCAACACTTTCGATCGATTTCGCCATCTGCATCATCGCAGATGATGTCTCTACTGCCGAATCGGAGAGGCTCTCCGCGCTCACCGCTACGCTCGAGGTAGAATCGTTCATCTCGGAGATCGCGACGGAAGTTACTTCGATGGTACGCTTCTGGAGGTCCGCGACGGCCAAGACGCTCTGCGACGAGGTGACGATGTTTGCCGTAACCTGGGAAACGCCGTTCGTGACATTTCGTATCTTCGAAAGCATGTCCTTCAGATTGAAGGCCATCCTGTTTATGGCGCTGCCGAGAGACGCGATCTCGTCGTTACCCCTGATGGTGACCGCCGACGTGAGGTCACCGGCGGCGACTCTCTCGGCGGCTTTCTCCATGCCCATGATCGGCAAGGTGATAAACCGGGAGATCGAAAAGAATACGACGATGAGTGACACGAGAAAACTCACCGCCGAGATCCCGAGCGCCCAGAAGAGAAGCGCGTAGAGCTGAGAATTGATCTCCTCCGACTTAATCCCGAGACGAAGGGCGCCCGCTATTTTCCCCTCCGCATTGGTCAGAGGGAATGAGAGGTCATAAAAGGAACCGGCCTTTTGCGTGAGCATCTTGGTCGAGGACGCAGCCTTCGCCGACACATCGTCCTTTAACTCTTTGCCCAGGCTTGATTGCTGAGTGTGGAAGAGGACCTTGCGGTTTGCGTCGATGACCATGGCATATCCCACGGCCTTATCCCGTGACATCAACTCCTGGAGTTTCTCGTTCACGCCGTCTATCGACTCGAGCGGAACACCGAGACTCAGCGCCCTGCCGAGGTCCCTCTGCAGCGAGTCGCCCACAGCGTTACTCTTGGCAAGAATAGCATTCTTATACTTGTTCGAGGCAACATAGGTGAGGACAGCGGTATTCACTCCGATGATGAGAAAGAGTATGCCCGCAACAGCCAAGACCGCCTTCTTCTGAAGTTTCCCCGACTTCATTTTATGACCTTCGTCGCCGAAGTGAGCAGATCTAACGGTACCTTGAGTCCCATATCAGTCGCCTCCTTCAGGTTTATAATCATATCGATCTTTTTCGGCTGTTCCACAGGAAGCGCAGACGGCTTCGCCCCCTTGATTACCTTCGCCGCCATCTTCGCCGCCTCCTTGCCCTGTTCGGAAGGGTTCGCCGCCAGGGTGAGGATGACGCCGCTCGCCTCGCCGCCCTCGATGGTCGCGGCCGTCGGTATCTTCGCTTTCCGTGCCACAACAACAATGTTATTGACGCAGTGCATGGCGGCACAGCCCGTGGTGAGAAAGAGGCCTTCAATATTCGCTATCTTCGAAGCATCCTCGGCCTTCTTGATATTAAACCGCACCGACTGGAATCCGAGAGAACCTTCGAGTTGCTTCACCTCGTTCGCCTGCACCACGGTATCCTTCTCGACGTCGTTGAAAACGACCCCCAGTTTCGAGAAATTTCCTATGCTTTTCAGATTCTTGATCAGACTCGCCACAGGCACTTTCGAACTCACCCCCGTTGCGTTCTTTCCCGTTACGCCGACCGCCTGAGGGTCATAAACACCCGCAAAAACGATAGGGATGTCGGACGTTTCACCCATCGCCGCTATGGTAGCGGGGGCACCGTAGGCGATGATGACCGAGGAGCCGACGGCAACGAGTTTCCGCGCAGCATTTGTCCATGACATCACTTCCGGAGTGGGACTCTGGACAACGACATCGACCTTCCCTGCAGCGAAGAGGCCTTCTTCGGTCAGGCCTTCGATGAGCCCCTTATGGATGTCTTTGTAATAGGGGATATTACCCGTCATGATCACGCCGATCGTCTTTTCGGCTGCAACGACAGGGAACGCTGTTCCCAGGATGGCGATAACGAGCACGAAAGACAGGAACAAAGCAGTTCCGCACTTCGACACGACTTTTTCAATCACCGTTTCAGCGTCCCCGATATCGGTCACCATTACCACCTCTTCGCGAGCGTTACATAAATGATCTGAGCCCTGCCGTCTTGCACGTCACCGTAAGGATTGTTGTTGACATTATTCAAATCACTGTACTGGTACCGCAGACCGAGCGCATAACCGCATTTGAACCGGTATTCTCCCGAGACAAAAAAGAGCGTCTCCCGCGTATTCAGCAGAGAGAACGCCGCAACGGAGACCGGCTGAAGGAGAGCGGGGTCGGACGGGAAGAATCCGCCGCTGCTGGTCGTATAATTCACCCCTGCGTTGAGGTTCAAGTTTTCTTTCGGAAGATAGGTGAGCGTGAGCCCATAATTGTGCGTCATATCCTCAAACGGAACGTTGGGGTCTACATTAACATTACTGGCCAGGTCCTGAAAGGCTATATCCTGCGTAGTATTATTGTGCATATAGGCATAACTCGCCGTAGCAGAAAGGTCTTTGAGGATGAGGAACGTGACACTCCCCACAACGCTGCTGACCTTCACAGACCTGTTCAACGCATCAGTGGTATCGGTAAAACTGAGGTCGTCCCTCTTCTGGCTCGATATGTTGTACGTGAAGAGTGCGTTGACTGCGGGCACGGGTATCCATGAAAGTTGTACCGAACCTGCATTCGAATTATTGGGAACGGTATTCACAGGAGGATTGTCGACACTCGTGTAGACGTATCGTGCCTTGAGTGTCAAATTCTTCATGAGCCGCACATCGGCCCAGAATGATGCGACGTTGCTGTACGTAGATACCGGGAGGTTCCATAAGGCTGCATTTTCCCTCGTCGTACTCCCGTAGGTGTAATTCGCCCATAGGGTCAGCGGCGAGAACGGCTTGTACCTCACGGTGCCGGAGATGGTATTGTTTATTGATGAAATAGAGGGTTTTACAGGATAGATAAAGGTGTTCGCCGGATTCGTTATGTCGGTCAGCGAAACCAACGCCGGGTTGTCGATGTCGGCTTCGCGGTATTTGTATTTCAGGAAGACCGCGAGCTGGGGCATCGGAACCCAGGTTACCGCGCCGTAGCCGATGAGATAATCAGCCTTCGCGCCGCTATCGTTGTTCTTGCTTTCCAGTTGTGTAAGCGTTGCAGACAAGACTAGACCCCCGGTATAGTTCGTATGGATCTTGACGGTATTGGAGGAACCATCAAAACCGGGTATGAGGTTGTGAGGAAATACCCCCGCCGGCCTTTCCAACGAAGCGTTATAGGCATCATAGAGAACGGTTTGCCCCCCGGGACTGAATCTCTCTTCACCGTGGGCGTAATCGATCTCTATCGGCCCGAGATGACTGTTCGCACCGATGGTGAACGTCTTCGTGTCGAGGTCGATATTCCTCGCCTGTGAAACCCTCACGATATTGTTAAAGCTGCCGGACCCCCCGAGGAAGAGCTGCTGCATTAACCCGTTTTTTTCGATGAGGCCGCCATCGACGTAAAAGTGGAGGGGAAAATCGGGCATCTTCAACCTCAGGGATGCTGTATTGATTCCGGTCCTCACCCCGTACTCCACACCTGGATCCCTTACATCAACGGTGGGAGCCGTGGGTATGGGAACCGGATTAAGGTCTATGAGCAGAATATTCGGAAGGTTTTGGAATAACGACCTGCTAATTCCCCTGAAGAGGATGAGGTCTTTGTAGGAATAACTGAGGTCTCCGTAATAGTCCTTTTCATTATTCACATCGACATCTAGATGCAGCCTGTTCGGAAAGGAAAAGACCCTCAACTCTCCGCCTCCCGCAAGGGAGTTGTGGAGATATTCATACTGATCGGCCGTCGGCGAGCCGTTCACATTTACAAACCGGTAGCCCCCGAAAAGGGAGATTTCAGGCTTTATCTTCGGAAAGGTATAGACCTCTTCTGCAGGACGCTCTTCCGAAGTCATCTCCTGACCCGCGGGAGCAACCTCCGGCGCCTTCACCTCAGGAACAGCCTCTCCAGAATCGGTCTCCTGAGCCGGCACGGTACTCCCAAGAATCATCAACACGAGAAACACGATACAGGATATCTTTTTCATCTCTCCCTCCTACTGGGTGAACCATCCCCTGCCGCTTGCAGAGGGAAGGTCCGTGCCGTGGATCTGGGAATGACAATCTGTGCACTTCGTATAAAACGCCCCTTTGCTTCCCAGCGTGGCTCTCGCAGACGATGTACTGTGTCCCGAATGGCACTGAAGGCAAAGGAAAGGCTCTCCCACGGTGAGCAGGTTCCTGTATACCGAGCCGTGCGCGCTGTGGCAGGTTCTGCAGTCCTCGGTAGTTTCAGCATGCTCGAAGACGAAAGGGCCCTGCTTTTCCGCGTGGCACTGGGTGCATAACTCCTTGATGGTCGCCTTTCTTAAGGACTTCTCATTAATCGAGCCGTGAGGGTCGTGGCAGTCGGTGCAGTAAATCTTTCTCTCCGGAACGGGATGGTGGCTCAACAGGGTGAACGATGCGAAGATCGCACCGTGACACCCCTCGCACATCGTCGCGGTCTGCCTCCGTCTGACCGTAAGATCCGGTCCCTGATGGACATTATGACACGAGAAGCATGAAACATCGCTGATCGCATGGGTGCTTGCGTTCCAGTTGTGGAGATTGAACGTCGCATTGGCAGCATGGCATTTAAGGCATATGAGAGACTGGGCTATTGCGGGAAGATTCTTTATATCAACGAGGGTCTTATACTCACAGGCGGTCCTCTTGCCCTCCTTTGCGTCCATCTCGACCTTCTCCGGGGTTATCCCCTCAATCGCAAGGCTCCCCGGCCCATGGCACGATTCGCAGTCCACCAAGGGCATGCCGGATTTCCGCGAAAGCTGGGCTCCCATGGTGCTCGCATCGAAATCGCGTTTTATCTGGTCATGGTAGTGGCACGCGGAAAGACACGTCTGGGTACCGACGTAATTCGCGTCAATCCTTCCCACGATCATCTTTTCGTATTCCTTCATCGGCAGGATGGGTTTTGCGGACTTGAGCGATTCGCACCCTGAAAGCGCAATCGTCAAAACTGAGAGGAATAAAAAGATGCTTCTCAATACGATCATGCCCTGCACCTCCATGCTTCTTCAGTTTCCCTACTGTATCTCCCGGCTCACCTTCAGCCGCTGTTATAGCACCACGTATCGCCCGGACGCCCCTTGCCAGAGGCGATTCTCGCACGATACCTGCTTAAACAGCTATATATATAGCAACTTTACAGACAAAATGCAACAAAAAATTGGCCTTCTCATCAGTGTCTTTCCCCTGACGTTTTCTTTGCCCAAACCGGGTTCTTCTCTCTATAAGTATCTCGGCAAACTGACTACGTTTCCCTTTCCCGTTCTGCCTTGCAAAAAAGACCGGCCCTGTGCTAAGCTTACAGCCTGTAAAAACACGCACGCCCTCAACTATTCCCTTCGCGGTCCCTCTGAGAGGGTGAAGGGGAAGGGGCGGAGGAAAAAACCGGAGGAGGAAGACATGGTTGCGACGATGAAGGAGCTGCTTGAGGCCGGAGTCCATTTCGGCCATCAGGTGAAGAGATGGAACCCGAAGATGAAACGCTATATCTTCGGAGAGAGAAACGGTATCTATATCATTGACCTTCAGAAGACCCTGAAGGGCCTCGAAGAGGCATTTCACTTCGTCAGGAATACCTCTGCTAAGGGTGGTTCGATACTCTTTGTGGGGACCAAGAAGCAGGCGCAGGACGCGATCCAAGACGAATCCCGGCGCGCCGGCGCTTTCTTTGTAAACCAGAGGTGGCTCGGAGGGATGCTGACGAACTTCGCTACAATTAAGAAAAGCATCGAGCGTCTCAAGAGCATCGAAAGGATGAAAGAAGACGGGACCTATGAGGCCCTCTCAAAAAAGGAGGTTGCTGCTCTCGAGAAAGAGAGGACCAAGCTCGACAGAAACCTGATCGGCATGAAAGAAATGCCTGTGCTGCCCGGAGCTGTTTTTATTATAGACCCCAAAAAGGAGAAGATCGCCATCGCCGAGGCGAAGAAACTCTCTATTCCGATCGTTGCCGTCGTCGATACGAACTGCGACCCCGACGAGGTGGATTATGTGATACCGGGGAACGATGATGCGATTCGGGCGATAAAGTTGATAACGGGGAAGATGGCGGAGGCGGTTCTCCAGGGGAAGGAGAGTGCCACGAAGGCCGCTTCGCTGGAGGCAGAAAAGGCAGCGATAGAGGAGAAGGTGGAACAGGAAGAGGCCGCAGAGGCCCTCGCAGACGCGGCACTCGAGAGTCCCCGTGGCGTTGCGGATACTAAGGCGGAGGTGTCACGGTGACGATATCAGCGGATAAGGTCAAGGAACTGAGAGAAAAGACCGGGGTCGGCATGATGGAGTGCAAGAAGGCACTCACCGAGGCCGCCGGTGACTTCGAAAAGGCCCTGACGGTACTGAGACAGAAGGGTCTCGCAACCGCGACAAAAAAGGCAGGGAGAACCGCTGCCGAAGGGATTATAGGTTCATATATCCATCACACGCATAAGATCGGGGTCCTCCTGGAGGTAAACTGTGAGACCGACTTTGTCGCGAAAACGGACGATTTCAGAACTCTGGTGAAAGATATCGCTGCGCAGATCGCTGCTGCCAATCCGACCTATGTCTCACGGGAAGAGGTGCCCCAGGACGTCATCGAAAACGAGAAGGCCATTTACCGGGCGCAGGTCGCCGATAAGCCCGCACAGGTCGTGGAAAAAATCGTCGACGGCAAACTGGATAAGTTTTTCGATGAGACCTGTCTCCTTGATCAAGTGTTCATCAAGGACCCCGAGCATAAGCTTAAGATAAAGGACCTCGTTACTGAAAAGATCGCGAAGCTCGGAGAGAATATCGTCGTCCGACGTTTTGCCAGATTCCAGGTAGGAGAACGTTCGTAAGTCATTCAGCAGTCGGAAGCATAGGTCTCTCTATCAATAATCAATGACGAAGAACCTCCGTTATAAAAGGATACTCCTGAAGCTCAGCGGGGAAGCCCTCATGGGCGAAAAAGGGTACGGCATCGAGTCCGCCGTGGTCCACGATATGGCTTCCGAGATACGGGAAATTGTGCAGATGGGGGTCGAAGTTGCCGTGGTAATCGGCGGGGGGAACATCTTCCGAGGCGTCGAGGCGAGCGTAAAGGGAATGGAACGCGCCTCTGCCGATTACATGGGAATGCTCGCCACCGTGATTAATGCGCTCGCCCTCCAGAATGCACTCGAGAAGATAAAGGTCCAAACAAGGGTCCAGTCAGCGATAGAGATGCAGGAACTGGCCGAGCCTTACATCAGGAGGAGAGCGATCCGGCATCTCGAAAAGAGGCGGGTTGTCATCTTCGCCGCAGGGACCGGCAATCCCTATTTCACGACCGATACGGCCGCCGCCCTGAGGGCGATGGAGATCGGCGCCGAGATAATACTCAAGGCGACAAAAGTTGACGGGATTTACTCCTCCGATCCGATAAAAGACCCATCGGCGAAGAGATATGGCACCATCTCCTATATGGAGGTCCTCAGGAAGGGACTGTCCGTCATGGACTCTACCGCAATTTCCCTCTGTATGGACAACAGCCTTCCGATTATGGTATTTAACCTGAGAGGGAAGGGGAATATTAAAAAGATTGTTCAGGGGAAAAAAGTCGGTACCTTAGTTGGGGGTAACCATGCAGAAGGAACTCAGAAAAAAAGGCGTTGATAGGATGGAGGGCGCAATAGAGGCCCTCAAGAAGGAACTCGCTTCCGTTCGGACCGGGAGGGCTTCCCTCGCCCTGCTCGACGGCATCGTCGTCGATTACTATGGGACGCCAACACCGCTCCAGCAGGTCGCAAGCCTCAGCATCCCCGATCCCCGGCAGATCGCGATTCAGCCTTGGGAGCAGCGAATAATCTCTGAGATAGAGAAGGCCATTATGAAGTCGGACCTCGGACTCACACCGTCAAATGACGGGAAGACGATACGGATCGGCATTCCGACGCTCACCGAAGAACGACGGAAGCAGCTCGTGAAGATCGTGAGGAAGAGAGCCGAGGAGGCGAAGGTGGCCGTACGGAACATCAGGAGAGACGTTAACGATGAATTGAAGAAGATCGAAAAGGAGCAGCATCTGAGCGAGGATGATGTCAAGAAGTTCCACGACGAGATCCAGAAACTGACTGACTCGTACGTCGTAAAGGTTGACGAGATGCTGAAACACAAAGAGATCGAGATCATGGAGGTCTAAGGTGAATGTAAATTATCTCGTAAAGGTGAAGGATGCCAAGCTCGCCGATCTCCAGAAGGCACTGCAACAGGCGGGCATTCAGATAAGGAGCATCGTCGAAGTTTACAAGGAAGAGGAAAAAAATCAGGAACCGGTGAAGCCAGGGGAATAAGGGAATTATTTCTTCCAGACCGGTTCATGGAAAAAAAAGAGAAACGATATAAGGGGTAACCATGGTAAAGAAACCTGCCACGTCACTCAAAAAGAAAGAGCCGAAGACGAAGAAAAAAGAGGTCCGGAAAAAGACATCGGCAAAGAAGCCGGCACCGGCAGCTTCGAAGACGAAGAAGATAAAGAAACCGGCGCGGACGGCATCGCGGGGCAGGAAGAAACCTGCAGAGGCGGTGAAAACCAGGAAAAGGCCGCAGAGGGCATCCTCGACCCGGATAACAAAGGTCGCCGGCGCTGCCCCCAAAACGTCCTCCCGGAAGGTGACCCAGGAAGAACTCCTGAAAAAACAGTTGATCGGGAACAGGGAAGAAATCGTACGGGAGGCGAAATCGGAGATTGCCAAATACATAAAGGGCGAGACGCGACAGCTCGTTGAGACCGTCCTCGACGACGGCGACTGGTCTGTCATCGACCTCTCTGAAGATATCAACCTCAGACGTCTCGCGGCGCACCGCGAAGTTCTCCTTAAGATAGACGAGGCTTTGAGGAAAATCAGGGAAGGCACGTACGGCACATGCGAAGAGTGCGGCGAAGCGATAAACAGCGCGCGGCTGAAGGTCCTGCCCTTTGCCATCTACTGCAGGGACTGTCAGGAGAAGAAGGAAGAAATGGAAAAGGTGGAAGGTGAGGAGCTCTAGGATAGATCAGCTGGATGCATAGAAGATCTTTTCAAGAAAAAGCCCTTTTGCGGGCGCCGTTGGCCCGGCAAGCCTTCTGTCCCTCGCTTCGAGTATCTCCCCTACCGCCTCCGGATTCTTTCTGCCCGTACCGACTTCGACGAATGTCCCAACGATGTTTCTGACCATGTGCCTCAGGAACCCGTTGGCCTCGATCGAAATCCTTATGAAGCTGCCGCTGATCCGCGTAAAAAACATTTCCATTCCCTCAAGCATCTCCGTTTCAATGGAATAGACCTCGCGAACGGGACTCTTTGCACCGCATCCGGCACCCCGGAAAGACGAAAAATCGCGGCTCCCCCTCATAAACCCTGCCGCTCTCCTCATGCCCTCCAGATCGAGAGGGTTCCTTATCCACCAGACATACCGTCCGATAAAAACGGGAAGAACCTCGCAATTCGCTATGAGATAGAAATATCGTTTGCGGAGTGCTCCGTATCGCGGGTGAAAATCAGCAGCCGTTTCCGAGGCCTCAAGAATTCTCAGATCAGCCGGAAGCAGGGCATTCACGCCCCTTTTGATGACAGGGATATCAAGCGAGGAAGAGGAATCGAATGACGCAACCTGGCCCAACGCATGTACACCGGTGTCTGTCCTTCCGGCACCGACCACCTGCACCCTCTCTCCGGTGATTCTGCCTATGCCCTCTTCAAGCAGACCCTGAACGGTTATGCCGGTTGGCTGCACCTGCCACCCGTTATACGCAGTGCCGTCATATTGCAGTGTCAACTTAATCCGACGAATACTCAATCAATAATCTCTTTGTGAAGGCGTGGCAAAGACCACAACAGCAGTTCTATTCAGGGAGTAACCTAGTGACAGAGTCTTTGGAGCTCGGAAGTCCCCGGTCTTACTCTGCCTCGATAAAATGACCCGGGTTAACGGAAGAAGTGAGCCCGGGATTCATGCTGACTCGTCTTCTCTCTTCGCCTCTTCGGAGTCGAGAGAATTCGTCGTTAATTCGCCCGAATCTGTTGAATCCGTTGTTTCGACAGGCTGTTGAGGCACCTCGTCCTTCTTGAAGCGTTTCTGTCGTTTCTCTTCCTGTTTTTTCTGGCGCAACAGCTCTTTTCTTCTCTTGTTGCTCTTAAACGCACCCGCATGCTTTCCCAAAACAGCCTCCCTGCTTCCGAATAGTGATTCATTATACCATGGTCGACAAGGGGAATGCTAACAGAGAGAATCGGAAACCCTAGGGCAAGGGAAAATTGACTTTTTGCTCCGGAAGATGCGATAATAGATAAAGTTTTTGTATGTTTACGAAGAGGCCGCAAAGACTTTTAGCTTTGGGGTCTTTTTTTTCAGACTGCCTGAAGGCGGGGGCCTTTCGCAAAAAGAGGAGAACATGAACCCACGACAACAGTATACAGAGAAGATGGAATTGGCCAAGAAGAACAGGCTCGCAGCAGGCCTGATTTCGGAGCGCTTTCCCGGGGTTTCCGGCATCATGATCCATCTGACCTATTACCAGAAGATTACAAATCCGATTCTCATGGTGCGTACCGTTCATTTACTTCCGGCAGACTGCGCCTATTTCAACATGGAATGCATGATAAAAGGGTGCGATAACGGCGGCTTCGACTTGAGCTCGATCATCTCGGGCCTCATCAAGAAACGCAAAAAGTCGGGGAAGGGAACGCTCACGTGCAGAGGGAAGGTCGACACCGTTTCGACCGATCATGCGTCTGTCTCCTATGAAATCAGCATCCAGTATCATCGAATAACGAAAAAAACCGTCCTTTAACACCTCTCTTTTTCCCCGAATGAGATTTGACTTTTTGGGGAATTTCTTTTAATCTCATGTAGCTATCGTAAATACTTTGGCATACGAGGTTGGCATGCAAGATACAGCGCTACAGTTGATTCTCCAGGCAGGGTATGTCGTGAAGGCGGTTCTCCTGATCCTCCTCTTCTTTTCCGTATTTTCCTGGGCAATAATCTTCTTCAAGCACCGGTATTTCTTCAAGGCAGCTGCAGAATCCGAATCCTTCCTGAGAGTCTTCAGAACAGGACGTGATACGAAGGGGCTCTTTCACGCGGCGAAGAACCTTACCCTTAGCCCTCTCGCGAATGTCTTCCGATCCGTCTATACGGAAGAGGGGCGTGTAGACAGGGATGAGATAAAGAGGCTCCTCAGGAGATATGAAGCGCTCGAGGTCGCAAAACTCGAGCAGTACCTCAACTTCCTTGCGACGACGGGCTCCACGACACCCTTCATAGGGCTCTTCGGGACCGTCTGGGGGATCATGAATGCCTTCAGGGGAATCGGAGCCGCCGGCACCGCATCGCTCGCTGTCGTGGCCCCCGGCATTGCCGAAGCGCTGATAACAACGGCGGCCGGACTGGCAGCCGCAATCCCGGCGGTCGTGGCTTACAACTATTACCTCAGCCGAGCGCGGAAGATGATCATCGAGATGGAGGACTTCTCGGAAGAGCTCCTCGACTTCTTTTCGAAGGAGACGGCATGAAGGCCGAAAGAGGCAGGACAGCGATGTCGGAGATAAATGTGACACCCCTTGTGGATGTCATGCTCGTCCTGCTCATTATTTTCATGGTCACCGCTCCCCTCCTCCAGCAGGGTATCGATGTGAACCTCCCCAAGGCGAAGGGCAAAGACCTCCCGCCTGAAGAACGAATAACCCTCATCATAAAATCGGGCGGAACGATCTATCTGAATGACAACCCCGTATCCGTGACGGATATGAAGAAGAAACTCGAGTCGATAAGTAAACTGAACCCTAACGTATTCTTGAAAGCCGATAAATCAGTACCCTACGGTCTCGTTGTTGAGGTCATGGGTGAAATAAAGGATGCCGGGATAGAAAAACTCGGCATGATTACCGAGCCAGCAATACAGCTGAAATGAGTGCGGTATCGCTCCAGCGCTCTGCAATCCTCGCCTCCGTCCTCCACGTCTCCCTGTTCGGTATAGCGCTCATCCTCATGAGGCAGTCAAACCATTTTGCTATGCCCTCCCCTTATACCGTGAACCTCGTCAGTCCCGGAGCGGCAACGCCGACTGCGGGAAGCGCAACGCCGACGGCAGTAAAGACCCCTGTTGCGGATAGGGCCGTAAAGCGGCCTGTGCCGCTAAAGCAACCGGAAGTCACCAAGGCGCCGAGCAAACAAGATGAACAACTCTTGGAAGACAGAATCGCAGCCTTAAGGGAAATGGGAAAGATCAAGAGGATTGCGAAATTGAGGGGCATCATTTCCGTGAAGACCGGCAAAGAAGAGGCGAAGATCGGTCCTTCCACGGAAGCGGCGGGGCAACCGAGAGGTTCCCTGACAGAAGACTATGCCGCCCGTGTAGGAGAGGAAATACATCGGCAGTGGCAATTCCCCACTCAGTTATTGAAGGACAGGAGAATCGAAGCGATCGTCTCGATACGGATATTGAAAAACGGGTCTCTCCAGATAATCGGAATCGAAAAGAGCTCAGGCAATCCGCTCTTTGATCGATCCGGACTGAGGGCGATTACTCAGGCAAGCCCGGTCACCCCGCCTCCTTATGAGATGGAGATCGGTGTGAGGTTTTTCCCGGGTGATTAAGGGCCATCGCTTGCATATGCCTATGAAGAGGCAGATGGTTTTTGCGGTCTGCCTGTCGCTACTCCTCTTCATTTCTTTGCGGTCCTTTGCAGAAGCGAAGATATACATCGACATAACATCGCCCGCGTCGAGAAAACTCCCCATCGCCATACCGGAATTCTCGGGACCCTCCGGCAGGGAGATGTCTGATGTCATCACGGACGATCTCGACTTTACCGGACTCTTCTTGACCCTTGACAGGAGTGCCTTCATAGAGACTTCGTCACAGCCATTTCAAGCCAGAAACTGGTCTCCACTCGGCGCTGACATCGTAGTGAAAGGGAATGTCACGGGCGGCAAGAATCTCGTCTCGACGGTCACCGTATACGATACTTTGGAGGGCAAAGAAATATTCAAAAAGGAATATCAGGCCGATGCAACCCTCTCGCGTCCCCTCGCCCATACCATCGCAAATGATATCTACTACCAGATAACGGGGGAGAAGGGTGTCTTCAGAACGAGGATAGCATTCATTACCCGGCAGAAAGACCGCGACGAACTTTCCCTCATGGACTGGGACGGCCAGCGGACGACGAAACCCGGTATAAAGGCCTCCGTGTTACTCGGCCCGCGATGGTCGAGAGACGGGTCTCGTCTTCTCTATTCGGCAGAGCGGAACAGGCAGTGGGGGATCTATCTCCTCGATTTCAGGAAATCAACAGAGAAGAATGTCTTTTCCGGCAAAGGGACCAATATGGCCGGCGATTTCTTTCCCGACGCGAACGAGTTTGGCCTCTCGTCATCCGCGGGGGGAAATCAGGAGATATATACCTACCGCATCTCTGAATCGAAGCTGACGCGCTTGACTTCATCCCGGGGAGTGGATGTCACCCCTGCGATATCGCCTGACGGCAGCCGCATCGCCTTCGTCTCCGACCGGCAGGGGAGCCCTCAGATATTCATCATGGGAAAAGACGGGTATGATGTGAGGAGGCTCACCTTTAGCGGGTCCTATAATACCGCCCCCTCCTGGTCTCCGAAGGGTGACAGGATCGTCTTTTCGGGCAGACAGGGGGGCAAGAATCAGATATTCACGATAAGTCCGGACGGTTCCGACACCATGCAGCTCACCGATAAGGGGAGTAACGAAGACCCTTCCTTTTCTCCTGACGGAAGGTTCATCGTATTCACGTCGGACAGGGATGGAGAAAGGGCTGTCTACATCATGAGGGCGAATGGAGAGGCCCAAAAACGGGTTACGCCGAGAGGCGTGAAGGCCTTCGGCCCTCGCTGGTCGCCCGATTAAGATTAATATAAATTAATATTAATAATAATAGTAACTACGCCGCCTCTCTCATCCTGAGCGGGTCCTGATAGATGCCCTTCTCGATTCTAGGCATTCCGGTTGTTGACAGTGACGGCTCTTCGTACTATGCTAATAGTGTAAAAAATGTTTTTTTGTTTCCTAGTAACTAATCGCAGCATACATTACAGAGGAGGTTGACGATGAAGAGAATTCTTTTCCTGGCTGTCATTTTGGCACTGGTCGCTTTCGGTTGCGCCGAGAAGAAAGCAGTAAAACCGACGGAAACGCAGCCGACCGGGACGGAGCAGATGGGTAAGGAAGGAGAGTCGAAAGAGAAAATTACGGAACAGCAGATGGCCAAGGTCGAATCGAAAGAGGTTCCCTCGAAGACGGAAGAGGTATCCGGCATGTTTCCCGACATACATTTTGATTACGATAAGTACGACATACGGGAAGACGGAAAGTCGGTCCTCAAATCGGTAGCCGATTATATCATCAAGAACCAGACGACGAAGGTGCTCATCGAGGGCCACTGCGATGAAAGGGGGACTTCAGAATATAATATCGGCCTCGGAGACAAGAGGGCCAAGGCGGCAAAGGATTATCTCCTCTCACTCGGCGTTCCCTCTTCACGCATCTCGACGATAAGCTATGGGAAAGAGAAACCGCACTGCGCCGAACATGCGGAGGAATGCTGGGCAAAGAACAGAAGAGACCAGTTCGTCATTCTCAAGGAGAAGAAGTGATATGACGTCCCGTTCGGCTGTCGTTCTCCTGTTCTTCTCTCTTCTTATCCTGTCCGGTTGTGTTTCGACGACCGATTTCGATGCGTCGAGGCGTGACATCATCCAGTTGAAGAAAGATACGTCGGAGCTCAAGAAGGATATGACGGACATCAAGAAGCAGGTCACCGGTGCGGCAAAGGAAGAAACCTTCAACGCCGTCCGGGAGAGCCAGACCTCCCTCTATTCCCAGGTTTCCGATCTCTCAAAAGACGTGCGGGTACTTTCGGGCAGATTCGACGAGAATAAGTTCTTCATCGAAAAGACCTTGAGAGACGCCGCGACCGAGAGGGAATTGCTGCGATCCCAGATCAACAGCCTCGAGACGCGCGTGAAGGAGCTGAGCGAGCGATTGCCGAAGCCATCGGAAACGACTTCCCATAGTGTAGCTGCAGAGGCCCAGGCGAGTAAGAAAGAGGAGAGGGAGCAGAAGAAAGAGAATGCCGTCAAAGCGCCGAAGACGGTCCCCGAAGAAATCGACGATGACCCTGTCAAGGCCTATGAGACCGCTTACAGCCTCTTCGAGGAAAAGGAGTACAGAGAGGCACGAGACAGGTTCGCCGCATTCCTGAAGAAGTTCCCAAAGGACAGCCGGGCCGAGAACGCTCAGTTCTGGATAGCCGAGAGCTACTTCGCCGAGAAAAACTATGAAGACGCCATCCTGGCTTACGAATCAATGATCAAGTCCTATCCACAGAGCAAGAAGATGGCCGGTGCCCTTTATAAACAGGGCCTCTCCTTCAGCGAACTCAGCGACAACAAGACGGCAAAGGTCATCTTCCAGAAACTCATCGAGAAGTACCCTGATACAAAGCAGGCTGACATGGCGAAGAAGAAGATAGCAGAGATGGATAAAAAACCGGCAAAGACGAAGTCGAAACGTTCTTGAAGAAGCAGGGGCATGGGGCTCAGGGACAGGTTCGATCGAACCATAGACTATCTCCGCATCTCCGTCACCGACAGATGTAACCTCAGGTGCGTCTACTGCATGCCCGCCGGCGGGATCGATCTCTTCGAACACAGAGAGATCTTATCGTACGAGGAGATCGTCAGGGTCGTCGGCATCGCCGCCGGCCTCGGGGTGAGGAAGATACGGATTACGGGGGGGGAACCGCTCGCCAGGAGAAACGTCTCCCGTCTCGTTTCATCCCTTCGGTCGATAGCAGGCATTGAGGACATCAGCCTCACGACGAACGGCACGCTCCTCGAGCGGTATGCGAGGGAGCTTGCGGATGCCGGTCTGAACCGTGTCAATATCAGCCTCGATTCCTTAAGGCCGGACAGGTACCGGGAAATCACGCGCGGCGGCGAACTCGACCAGGTGATGCAGGGTATAGGGGCGGCTGAAGATGCGGGATTGCTGCCGGTGAAGATAAACATGGTGCCGGTAAAGTTTCTCAATGAAGACGAAATTGAAGATTTTGGCCGGCTGACCCTGAGTGCGCCCTACCACGTGAGGTTCATCGAGTTCATGCCGATCGGTGCGAAGGATCTCTGGAGCGAAGAGAAGTACATCTCGACGGATACGATAAAATCGGTCGCCGAAAGGATCGGCCCGCTGATCCCCCTCCGGCTCCGGAAGACAGGGCCGGCGCGGTATTTCAGGTTCGAAGGCGCTCCCGGCGTTATCGGATTCATCAGCGCCCTGACCCATCATTTCTGCGGAGACTGCAACCGGCTCCGCATCACTGCCGACGGCAGGCTGCGACCCTGTCTTTTTTCCGAGACGGAGATCGACCTGAAGCCTGCGCTGAGAAGCTTCTCATCGGACAGGGAGATAGAACGCCTTCTCAGACTCGCGATAGAAGTCAAGCCCGAAGGACACCATATCCCTGAACGCACTGACCTGTTGTCACTGAAGTCGATGTCGAGGATAGGGGGATGAAGGCGTTTACGCACATGGACGAGGAAGGAAAGGCCCGGATGGTTGACGTATCCGGGAAAGAAGCCACAGTGAGAGAGGCTGTTGCACGGGGTTCTCTCGCTATGAAGTCCGAAACCTTACAGCTCATTCGGGACAAGGCGATTCCGAAAGGTGATGTAATTGCTGTCGCACGGATTGCGGGCATCATGGCGGCGAAGAAGACGAGCGAGCTCATCCCCCTCTGTCATCCCCTGAATCTCACTTCAGTAATAGTCGATATCGCCCTTAATGAAACGCGGTGCTCTCTCGATATCGAGGCGAGGGTGAAGACCGTTGGCCAGACAGGCGTCGAGATGGAGGCATTAACCGCGGTTTCCGTCGCTTCCTTGACGATCTATGATATGTGTAAGGCCGTGGACAAAGAGATGACTATAAAGGATATCATGCTCATCGAAAAACGCGGCGGGAAAAGCGGAGAGTTCAGTAGAAAGACGTAGATTAAGAGACCGCCTTCTAACTTCCTGACAAGAGAAGGGAAAAGGCGGTTCTTTTTTGTCTTGTAAGGCAGTACTTACTGATCGATTCAACAGCCACTTCACAACTCAAAATAGGAAGCAAGGCTGAGGGTTACAAAAAGGCTGCAAGCTTGGGGGGCCTGGTCGTCCAGGCCCCTTTTCAATCTGATGCAGCTGCGGTCAGAAGTCTAGTAGTTAGACGCTGAGAAAAAAAATATCGTTCATTCCCGCCTGTATACAGTCTCTACCCGTAGATATCATTTGCCCAAAGGAGATGGTATTTTTTCCTTCAAACGTTCTTTCATCCATTGTTCGAGATCGGCCTTACATGGCTTAGTCAACTCTTCTTTGTGTTCGTTCAAGCACTTAATGATATCTTTGCTGGCAACGTTGGGACAAAACTTCTTCACATCCTCCTTACATGATTCGGGCGCTTTTCGCTCCGGCTGAACTGACTCGGCAAAAGCAAGCCCTGCTGGTAGAGCCAACATCAGAGTCAACAATGCTAAACAAATCTGCCCTTTTATTTGCGTCCTCCCAGTGCTTTACTATATGTTGTTTAAGCCTATCATGCTGGGGAGCCCCAGAACAGCGGTTAACGAAATTGTAACTGCTGGGATTCCCGAGAATGACCCTCTCCGCTGTGCCAATACCTTTGTTGCTCTGCATGCCCGGTTCACTGTCGATCTCCTCTGGAAAAAGCGAGAGCAAGATCGGAACAAAAGCGGCTCAACGAGCCGCTCCCACAATGAACCCGTAGATAACCAGGATTATGATAGCTCCGATAATCGCCCCGATGAACCCCGCCGTTCCACCTGCCTTGTAGAGGCCCAGCGCCTGTCCGGCATAGGTTGCGAGAACCGAGCCTCCGATGCCGAGGAGGGTTGTGATGATAAACCCCATATTCTCTTTCCCGGGATGGATGAACTTCGCTATGACGCCAACGATAAACCCAACGAGAATCGTCCAAATAATGTGCATCGTTCTTCTCCTTTCTCAAGAACCGATGATAAAAAGACTCGAATGAGACTCGATTCGAGCGCCCCACCTGCATTTCAGAAACACCTTCTAACCGAAAAAAAAACAGGAGACTATCCCCGGTGACCGAAACTATGTAGCCTCAGCCCGCCTCTGCCTCAAGAAGTTCCGAAAACCTTTTCTTGCCACAAGAAAAAGAAAGACGAGAACGACCAAGCCGCCCAGGAGCGGGAGGGCTATTGCCACTATGCTAAGGCCTGCCGCAATTGCCAGTTCAATCGTCGCAACAGCGTGATTGCCTAAGCCCCCTGTAACGGTGCTTGACGCGCCTCTTACAAGTGCCGTAGCTCCATGGAATATTGCTGCCGTTCCGCCCCCGGCTATGATTGCGAGAGTCCATTTCATCAGAGGGCTCATTTGAATGATGCTCGACGCGGCAACGATAGTACCGGCAACAACCGCAACCGGTGCAGCAATGGAATCCATGAGATTGTCAACCCAGGGGATGTAGTATGCCGCGACTTCAAGAATTGTGGCAGTTGCAAACGCCGTGAAGGCGGCGTATGTTCCAATCCACTGGAAGCCATGAGATAAGGTCAGATGTCCTGAAAGAGAAGCGATGCTCATTGCCAGGAGAGGCACAAAGACCCTGAAACCGCAGGCCGCGCTTAATCCTATTCCGAGACAGATACTAAGAAGGATTTCCATATACCATCCCGCCCTCATCTCCATCTGCAGTCAAGCCTTGAAAGGAACAACCTACAACGTCTCCCTCGCCTTTGAGGGTTGCCTACCGACCTTTCCAAGAGGCAGATGCTATTGGCCCTTGGGACCCTGCTGGCCGGCCTTGTACCCTTCCCGGTAAGCAGACTCTTTTGATTTCTCGTTCTGATCGTAAATATAGCCGCCAGCCAACCCGGCAGCAGCTCCTATCGCAGCTCCCAGACCCGCATTGCCGGCCATGGCCCCGATTATTGCGCCTCCACCGGCGCCGATAACACCTCCACTCATTGTTCGTTGCTGGGTGTCAGACATGCCTGCACATCCACAGAGCGCAAGACCGAATGTCAGAATAACTACGACTGAAATAATCTTCATGACTTCCTCCTTAGGGTAATCTTAAAGTTTTTGGTCATGGTCGAGTTAGGGCTTGCACGGCCATTTTTCGATCAGAAACCTGAACTCGGTCTCTACTGGCAGATCCTTCTCATATTGCGGATGTGCTTTGGCCCATTCGATAAACATCTTGACGGTATCGTTTCGAGACGGCTGCGGATCCGGCAAACAGATCAGTTTGGACGCTTTGGGTCCAACAGTGGAGGCTTGGTAATAATGAAACGCCCCCACCAAATACCCTTCGCAGAAGTTGACTGCTTGGGTGTGTAAAGGATCATCCGGAGCCGCGCTACAGATATTTATGAGGTCCCGGGTCGTCCGAACTTCAAACTCCTTTTCCGAGACCGCACCAACCACAGCAGGCAACATTAACAAAACTGACAGGAAGAAACCGATCGCTCTACGCTTCATGATGTACCCCCCTCTACTGCATAGGTTTGTAAATGGCCAGCGACGACGGCACCTTCCGAGTTTTATCAGTTCGAAGATCACAACCTGAATAGCCACGGCCGCCAGCCCCAGACCCATGGTTCAATGTAACAGCTCCTTACAATCAAGTTTACCATGAGAGACGGACCTGTCAACTTACAGAGACGGGAAAGTGCTCCCTCATTAACAGTCGACCACACCCCTCCAGGGCGGGATAGTCCGCCTTATTCCTGCTCGAAAGAGTATCTTTTGACCGAACGATTTTACTTTGCGGACATCTTCGTATGGTCCTGGTGACAAAGCAGACACTCCATATGCCCCCGCTGGTGGTTCATTCCCCCCATGGAATGCCACATGTCGTCCGGCCCATGGCACTCCACGCAATGGGCTGTTTCTTTCGACGGTGTTCATTTTGGAGGCTTCCAATTTCCTTCGAAGTATTCATTGAGGTAATACACCACGGTATAAACGGTCTCGCCTGTAACTTTGGCACAACGCTCCTTCTTCTCCCTGGACGTTGCGTGGGTGCCTGCGGCTAACGTCCACTTGGAAACTGATGTATGGCATAGTGGTGACATCGCCTTGGTCGCCTGTACCTCAGAAGCAGACTGCATCATCTGAACATCTAACCTCTCTCTTGTTGACAGTCAGCCTGTTCTGTGATAAAAAGGGGGCGTAGAGTAATGGAGCCGAAACCCGGAGAAAGTTAGCTGTGATTCGTTACCCTCTGCAGGGAAAATCTATGTAAAGGAGGAAGAAGAAATGAAGAGGACCTTTATCACGGTACTACTGCTTGTAGGAGTGCTTATGTTGAGTCATGACGTTTTGCCCGCGCGAGGAGCGTCGGCCCCGACATTATCGGACGAGGACATACAGATGCTCAGAAAGGACCTGAGATCGGAGAAGAAGCAGGTCGTCGCACAAAACATGCAGTTGACCGATGCCGAAGCGGAGAAATTCTGGCCAGTATATGATGACTATACAGCTGAAACGATTAAGATCAACGATTCGAAATTTGCCATCATTAAAAAGTATATGGAAGGCAATAAAAGCTTGACGGATGCCGAGGCTCTGAAGTTAATAGATAGCTGGCTGGAAGTGGATGAAGCTGCGGCTAAATTAAGGCAGAAGTTTATTCCGATCTTCGAAAAAATTCTCCCTGCCAAGAAGGTGGTGCGCTTCCTGCAGATCGACAGACGACTTGGTTTGATATTGGATCTGCAGATAGCCTCACAGCTTCCGCTTTCGGAGTGAAAG
>DASPUT010000192.1 GCA_035622735.1 Thermodesulfovibrionales bacterium
GCACATCCTCCACGGTGAACCTGCCGATCACCCGTTCTTCGAGAGGCTGTATTATTTCACCGCCCTCTATGAGGGAAGAGACGATGATACCGTCGGTGGCCTTACAATCATCCTCCAGGATATTGACATCCTGGGCGACATCCACGAGCCTCCTCGTGAGATATCCGGAATTGGCGGTCTTGAGCGCGGTATCCGCAAGCCCCTTTCGCGCGCCGTGAGTCGAAATGAAGTACTGAAGCGGAGAGAGTCCCTCCCGGAAGTTCGCGGTAATCGGCGTCTCGATGATCTCTCCCGAGGGCTTTGCCATCAATCCCCTCATGCCCGCAAGCTGGCGTATCTGCGCGCTACTTCCCCTCGCTCCCGAATCCGCCATCATGAATATGCTGTTAAAGGACTTTCTCTCCTTCAACTCCTCCTCGGAGAACTTCTTTCCATCCTCTGCTCCGAGATCTTTCATCATCTCGTCTGCGATGCGTTCGGTTACGTTTGCCCAGATATCAATAACCTTGTTATACCGCTCACCATGGGTAATCAAACCGTCAGCATACTGCTTCTGTATCTCCATGACCTCATGCTCCGCGGCCTTAATGAGCTCTGCCTTCTTCGCCGGTATATGCATATCGGCCATGCAGATAGAAATCCCGGACCTCGTCGCGAAGAAGAACCCGAGTTTCTCAAGGTTGTCGAGAAAGACGACGGTCGAACGCCTACCCGCCTTCTTATAGGTATATTCGATGATCTTTCCAAGTTCCTTCTTCGTGATCTCCCTATTTATGGCGCCGAAGGAGACTTCAGGAGGAAGTATCTCGCTAAAGAGAATCCTTCCGCAGGTCGTGTCAACAATCGTTCCGTCCATCCTCACCCGGATCTTCGCGTGCTCATCCAACTGACCGGAATCATAGGCGATCCTCACCTCTGCCGCGTCCGCGAATACCCTGCCCTCACCCTTCACTCCCGACATTTCCTTCGTGAGATAGTATATGCCGAGGACCATATCCTGCGTCGGGATGACGATCGGTTTCCCGTTGGCCGGCGAGAGGACGTTGTTCACCGACATCATGAGAACCCTCGCCTCGATCTGCGCCTCTATCGAGAGCGGAACATGAACCGCCATTTGGTCACCGTCGAAGTCTGCGTTAAACGCGGTGCAGACAAGGGGGTGAAGCTTGATGGCCTTGCCTTCCACGAGTATGGGATCAAAGGCCTGAATGCCGAGCCGATGAAGCGTCGGCGCTCGGTTCAGGAGTACTGGGTGTTCGGTTATTACGTCTTCAAGGGCATCCCAAACCTCGGGCTGTTCCTTCTCTACGAGCCTCTTCGCGGTCTTCAGGGTTGTCGCAAACCCGCGTTCCTCGAGCTTATTGAAGACGAAGGGCTTGAAGAGTTCCAGGGCCATTCTCTTCGGAAGTCCGCACTGGTGAAGTTTCAACTCCGGTCCTACAACGATGACCGAGCGACCGGAATAGTCGACCCTCTTCCCGAGAAGGTTTTGTCTGAAACGCCCCTGTTTGCCTTTTATCATGTCACTCAAGGATTTGAGCGGCCTCTTTGTCGCGGTCTTCAAGACCCTGCTCCGCCTGCCATTGTCGAAGAGGGCATCGACAGCTTCCTGGAGCATCCGCTTCTCGTTCTTGATAATAACGCTGGGGGCCTTGAGTTCCATGAGCCTCTTCAGTCTGTTGTTCCTGTTGATGACCCTCCGGTAAAGATCGTTGAGGTCGGAAGTTGCGAAGCGGCCTCCCTCAAGGGGAACGAGGGGCCTCAGATCGGGGGGCAGTACCGGTACGGCATCCATGATCATCCACTCCGGAGCATTCCCGGACTGTCTGAATGCCTCAACCACCTTGAGCCTCTTCGTGAGTTTCTTCTTCACGCCGAGGGACGACGCTTCTTTTATCTTCGCCTTGAGTTGAACGGAAAGAGATTCGAGGTCGAGTCTCCGCAGGAGTTCCCGTATCGCCTCGGCTCCCATCCCTGCCTTGAACTTCGAGCCGAATTCAGTCGTCTTCTTCTTGTACTCATCATCCGTCAGGAGTTCCTTTTCCTTGAGTGGGGTGTCACTCGGGTCTATGACAATATAGCTCTCGAAGTAGAGAACCTTTTCGAGATGCCGCATCGTCATATCGAGCAGGGTCCCGATCCTGCTCGGTACCCCCTTGAGAAACCAGATATGCGCTACCGGCGTTGCGAGCTCAATATGGCCCATCCGCTCACGTCTCACCTTCGACTGAATAACCTCAACGCCGCACTTATCGCAGACGACTCCGCGGTGCTTCATCCTCTTGTACTTGCCGCAGAGGCATTCCCAGTCCTTCACCGGCCCGAAGATCTTGGCACAAAAAAGTCCGTCCCTCTCGGGCTTGAAGGTGCGGTAGTTGATGGTCTCAGGCTTCTTAACCTCTCCGTAAGACCATTCCCTGATCTTCTCCGAGGAGGCGAGCTTTATCCTCATCGCCTCAAAATCCGTCGGATTCATCGGCCTCTGAAAAAGGGCATAGACATCTGTTTCTACTTCAGCCAAGACTCATTCCCCCTTACTTTTTTTCTCCAGGAGTTCAACATCAAGACCAAGACTCTGGAGCTCTTTAATTAATACGTGGAAAGACTCAGGAACACCCGGTTCGAGAGTCGCATCGCCCTTCACTATTGCCTCATACATTCGCGCCCTGCCGGTGACGTCGTCACTCTTCACGGTGAGAAATTCCTGGAGCGTGTAAGAGGCGCCATACGCCTCGAGGGCCCAGACTTCCATCTCCCCGAGTCTCTGACCTCCGAACTGTGCCTTGCCGCCGAGGGGCTGCTGAGTAACGAGGGAGTAAGGCCCGATAGAACGGGCATGCATCTTATCATCGACGAGGTGGTGGAGTTTCAGCATATACATATACCCCACCGAGACGGGCCTCTTGAACGGTTCTCCCGTTCTCCCGTCATAGAGTGCTATCTGGCTTGCGGTAGGGAGACCCGCCTTCTTCAGCATCTCCTTGATCTCGCTTTCCTTCGCGCCCTCGAAGACCGGGGTCGCCACATGGAGACCGAGTACCCTGGCAGCCCAGCCGAGATGGGTCTCGAGTATCTGTCCGACATTCATTCTCGAGGGAACACCGAGGGGGTTCAGGACAATATCCACCGGGGTACCGTCAGGCAGGTAGGGAAGGTCTTCCTCGGGCAAAACCATGGCAACAACGCCCTTGTTGCCGTGTCTTCCCGCCATCTTGTCTCCCACCTGAAGCTTGCGCTTCATCGCTATATAAACCTTTACGAGCTTATTCACCCCCGGCGGAAGCTCATCCCCCTTCCTCACCCGGTCGACACTCTCATCGTACCGGGATTCGAGGTAGCGCAGGTACTGATTCGCCTCATGGTGGATGATATCGATCTTTTCCTTTTTGTCCGCGTCGGTGATTTTCACGCGCATGAGATAGTCATCCTTTATCCGTTCGAGCTGCTTTGCGGTAAGCTTCCTCCCCGCCTGGCAGAGCACTTCTTTTGATTTCGGGTCCTTGACGTCGTCCGTGACCTTACTCCCTTCAAGCAGTTGCCGGATCTTCTTGAACTTCTCTTCTTTCACGATCCTGACTTCCTCTTCGAGATCCCTCTGGAGCTTTAGGATGTCGTCTTCTTCTATGCTCTTTGCCCTTTCATCCTTTTCCGTCCCTTTCCTCGAGAAGATGCGCACGTCAACGATGACACCCTCGATTCCCGGGGGGACATAGAGGCAACTCTCCTTGACATCCTCTGCCTTCTCACCAAAGATGGCCCGTAACAGTTTTTCCTCGGGGGTAAGCTGCGTCTCACCTTTCGGGGTGACCTTGCCGACAAGGATATCGCCGGGCTTAACCTCAGCGCCGATCCTTATGATTCCGCTTTCATCAAGGTCCTTGAGCGCCTCCTCACCGACATTCGGGATATCTCTCGTTATCTCTTCGGGGCCGATCTTCGTGTCCCGCGCCTCGACTTCGAACTCTTCGATATGAACAGAGGTGAATGAGTCCTCCTTTACGAGTCTCTCGCTGATCAGGATGGCGTCTTCAAAGTTATATCCGCCCCACGGCATGAACGCAACGAGGACATTCTTGCCGAGGGCCAGCTCTCCCTGGTCGGTAGAGGAGCCGTCCGCAAGCACATCACCCTTCTCAACCTCGTCACCGACGTGAACAAAGGGTTTCTGATTTATACAGGTAGCTTGATTCGATCTCTGAAACTTTACCAGGGGGTCTATATCAAGCCTTCCACCGTTTTCCGAGGGTCTCACCACGATCCTCGATGCATCAACGGACTCTACAATGCCGGCCCTTTTCGCAAGCACGATGGCGCCGGAATCCCTCGCTGCAACGAATTCCATGCCCGTCCCGACAATCGGCGCTTCATTCTGGATCAAGGGCACGGCTTGTCTCTGCATGTTCGAACCCATGAGCGCCCTGTTTGCATCGTCATTCTCGAGAAAGGGTATCAATGCAGCCGAAACACCTACGATCTGTTTTGGTGAAACATCCATATACTGGATTTCCTGCGGTGTAACCATCTTAAAGTCGCCCCCGACTCTCGCGGACACGGCATCTCCTTTCAGGTGTCCCCTGCCATCGACCTGCGACGTTGCCTCGGCTATGATATAATTTTCGCCCTCAATGGCTGAAAGGTGTTCAATATCCCCTGTCACCCTTCCGTTGACGACCTTCCGGTAGGGAACCTCGATAAACCCAAAATCATTTACCCTCGCGTATGTGGCCAGGGATGTTATCAGTCCAATGTTCGGCCCTTCCGGGGTTTCTATCGGACAGATCCTGCCGTAATGAGTCGGATGAACGTCCCGCACCTCAAATCCCGCCCTCTCTCGCGTGAGCCCTCCCGGACCGAGCGCCGAAAGCCTCCTCTTGTGCGTAATCTCGGAAAGGGGGTTCGTCTGATCCATAAACTGGCTCAACTGACTGGACCCGAAGAACTCCTTCACGGCAGCCATCACCGGCTTTGCGTTGATAATGTCGTGGGGCATGGCGGTCTCGAGCTCGGTGAGCGTCATCTTCTCCTTGATCGCCCGTTCCATCCTCACAAGCCCTATCCTGAACTGGTTCTCAAGGAGTTCACCCACTCCCCGGATTCTTCGGTTCCCGAGGTGGTCGATATCGTCGACTTCTCCCTTCCCTGTTCTCAGGTCAAGGAGATAATGCACGATCTTCACGATATCCTTATCGGTAAGAACCCGGGTGCCGAGATCGATGTCGAGGTTGAGCCTCTTGTTGATCTTCAACCTTCCGACGGGTGAGAGGTCATACCGCTTCGGATCGAAGAAGAGGCCGTTAAACAAATCCCTTGCCGAATGAATAGTCGGCGGCTCACCGGGTCGCAGTTTCTTGTATATCTCGATGAGTGCCCCATCCTGAGTGCTGACCTTATCCGTTAAGAGCGTATCCCGCAGCGAGGAGAGATACTTGACGTTGTCGATGTAAAGAAGATGCAAGGTCTTGACCTTAAGGCTGAGAATCTTGGCAAATATCTCCTCCTTGATCGGCTCATTGCTTTCCAGCAACACCTCGCCCGTCTCCGGGTCAACAATGTCCTCGAGGGTAAACCTGCCGACGATATCTTCTTTGAGTATCGGTATCTCTTTGATGCCCGATGCTTCCATCCTCTTGACGGCGCCCTTGGAAATCTTGGACCCCTCCTTTACGAGAACTTCCTTCGTCTGCGGAATCGTAATATTTCTTACCGCTTTTATGCCTGTGAGGACTTCACTAACGGCGCGGGTGAACGTTTGACTATCCTTGATGGTTATCGTCTCGACGGGATAGAATGTTTTGAGAAGGTCTTCATTCGTATACCCTAGCGCCTTCAGTACGATGGTCGCAGGGAGCTTTTTCCTCCTGTCGATACGGACATAGAGGATATCCTTGGTATCGAACTCAAAATCCAGCCAGGAACCACGGGAAGGGATAACCCTTGCGGAATAGAGGAGCCTGCCGCTCGCATGGGTCTTACCCTTGTCATGGCTGAAGAAGACGCCCGGAGAACGATGGAGCT
>DASPUT010000193.1 GCA_035622735.1 Thermodesulfovibrionales bacterium
CTGTATGCCCCCGCCTGCCGTACCATGCCTTCAGCCCACTCCCGTGCACCAAGGGCATGGAGATGCGTGTAGGTGGCGAGGACATTCCGAAAGCAGATGCCGTCTTGTTTCTCCTCTATGCCCTGTCCCCGTTTCATCCGAAAGGCATAGGCGACTCCATGAGGGTTTTTCAAGGAGTTGACGGGTTTTGAATAGTGAAACTCATGTCCTTTCAGGATGGTGCCTTCAGGATAGAATGGGTTCTTATTCACAACCTCCACGATGGAGTAACCGTGAGCCTGGGGTTTCTTTTCTAGGGAAAAGACCAGGGGAAAGATTCCCGCCATGGGATATGTCCGTTCCCCGAGGAGGAGCCCCTGACCCAGGTACATGAGTCCTCCGCACTCCGCGTAAACGGGAAGTCCATCCATGACGGAGGTCTTCAGAGAGTCACGGAAACGGACATTTTCCGCGAGCGCTATCGCATGGGTCTCGGGAAAGCCGCCGCCGATGTAGAGCGCATCGATGTCAGGGAGTTGCCCCTCATTCAGCGCACTTATCTCGACGAGGTCCGCACCGAGCGCGGCAAGCTCCTCGAAGTTGTCGGGATAATAGAACTGGAATGCCGAATCCCTGACGATGCCGATCCGTACTTCTTTTTTCTTCTCCTTTGCCACGGGTCCCGCTGCTCCGATCGTTTCCAGCGCTCCCGCGCCCCCCGCTATCTTCAGAATCGCGTCGATATCGAGGTACGCTTCAGCTATGCCCTCCACAAACGAGATGGCGCGAGCAGTGTCCGGATGCTCCTGGTATGGTGTCAACCCCATGTGGCGCTCGGGAAATTCCTCTGAAGATAGTCTCGGGATCGCGCCGAGCACGGGCAGGGAACAGTACCTCTCGATCGATGACCTTATCACCCCTTCATGTCTCGCGCCGGAGACCTGATTCAGGACCACTCCTCTGATCGGCACATCCTTATCCAGGTTCAGACACCCCAGGACGAGAGCAGCCGTTGTCCGCGTCATCTTCGTGCAGTCGATGACCAGGATGACCGGGGCCTTCAGCAACTTTGCAAGTTCCGCGGTGCTGTATGAACCTTCTGCGTCCATCCCGTCATAGAGACCGCGGTTCCCTTCGATGACCGCGATATCGCCGGTGGAATGGGAGAGGAAGGAGGCCAGCACCTTCTCCTTTGCGAAGAGAAAGGGGTCGAGGTTATAACAGGGATTCTTTGCTGCAAGGGACATCCACCCGGCATCGATATAATCGGGGCCTTTCTTAAACGGTATCACCTTGAGCGCCCGTTGTGACGCTAGAGCGGCGATTAATCCGAGGGAAACGGTTGTCTTTCCGGAACCTCCCCTGGTCCCTGCTATGATGATTCTTGGATAGTTGCTCACCTTCTTATTATAACGCATATCCTGGAGCCGCTCGACGACATTGCTCCGGGAACGGTTAGGGCGGCGATGGCAACAAAAAAGCGGTCCGCTCTTTCGGCGCGGACCGCTTTTCAGATGAATGAAAGAATTATTGAGTTACTCTTTCGGCGGTATCTCTACGAAACTGCCCCCGAAATAGGTATAGATTAATTTCCCCTCGTCGACGAGATCTTTTAACGCGTCTTTTACTTCATCTCTTGTAATTCCGGCCTCAGCAGATATGGTCTTCTGAATATCAGAAGATTTCAGCTTCTTTTTGCCGACGGATTTCTCGACCAACTCGTAAATCTTCTTCTTGACTTCTTCTTTTTCCATTCTGCCACCTCGTTGAGCTCTCTGGTTAATACTCTGTGGAGGGGGATTACCCCCTCCACCCTAGATTATATACCCTATTGCCCGGCTCTTACCACTTGAAGGTTGCCGATGTCCTGAAGGTCTCCCGCGCGATCGTAAAGTCATCGATATGCTGGTAGGTAAAGGGCAATCCCGTAAGTTTGAAGAATTTCTCCCAGCCTATCCTCTCGATCCACTCTCCTACCCTTTCGTAGTTTTTTGCCCCTGCGACATAGGTGTCGAGGATCATCTTCACGGTCGCGGTCACTTCAGGCCATCTCGGAGGGTTGTTCTTAATGAAGGGAACGGCGAGCTTCGAGAACTTCGGACTCGTCCTGAGGTTCCCTATCTTACCGCCGACCACAATCGCCACACCGTCGTTCTCCGGGTCATGAATCTCCATCGGAGGGCAGACGGTAAAGCAGTTGCCGCAGTACATGCATTTATCAGCGTTGACCTTGACGCTCTTCTTCCCGGGATCGGGGCTGATAGCTCCGGTCGGGCATGCGGCGATCGTCGAAGGGATTTCGCAGACATTCTTCACCTTATCGTGGTCAATTACGGGGATCTTCCTGTGTACCGCGACGACGGCGATATCCGAGCAATGGACCGCGCCGCACATATTCACGCAGCAGGCGACGGCGAGTCTCACCTTGCCCGGCAGTTCCTTCGTCGTAAAATAATCTGCGAATTCGTCCATGAGGCACTTGACGAGGCCGGAAGCGTCCGTGCAGGCTGAATGGCAGTGGACCCATCCCTGGGTATGGACGATATTGCTGATCCTTGAGCCGATACCCCCGACCATGTACTTCTTGCTCTTGAGTTCTTTCTGGAGCGGCTCGAGGTTCTTCTCGTCGGAGACGAGGAGTTCCACATTATTCCTGGTCGTAAATCTGATATAGCCTCCGCAATACTTTTCGGCCATATCGGAAAAGTCCCTGATCGTCTCCGTGCTGAGGAGCCTCGGCGACGCGACCCTCACGGACCAAACCTTATCACCACTGTTCCCCACGTGGACCATGACGCCCGGAGTCAATACTTCGTGGTACTTCCAATCACCGTAATTCTTCTGCATCACAGGCGGCAAGAAATCCTTGTAATGGGGCGGCCCTATATCTGTTCTTCTCTGCGGTGCTGACATAACCTTCCTCCTTATATGGAATTCGATTCGTTTATTTCTGGAGATCTTCCTCTGTCCAGAAGAAGAATGGGTCTCTTCTCGGCTCCTTCACCTGCTGCGGCATCGGGTCTACCCCGATGAACTCCAGGAACTCCCTCATCCCGCGACGTATGATGAGTTCGCCGATCCGCTCCCTGTTCTTGCCGTTCTCGTCCCAGTACTCCCACATCTTCCTGACGAGTTCCTTAAGCTCCGTATAGGGCGGCTCCATCTTCATGAACGGGATGACGACCCAGGAGAGGGTCGCTCCGATAACGAACGGAGCCTTGCTCCCGATGAGGATCGTCGCGCCCTTTTCTCCCGTCGGCTTCAATGCCTTTGTCATCTTCGCGATACAGTGCATGCACCGCACACAGTCCTCGTCGTTTATCTTCAGTTGCTTTCCATCGTAGCTCATACACCTGCTCGGGCAGCGGTTGACGATATCGTCTGAAATATTCATGCCCTTCTTTGCGTAGTTTGCGACCTCAGCCTGATCGATCGCTATCTTGCCTTTCCAGGTCCCGATGATGGAGCAGTCCGCGCGGGCTATGGATGCGATGCAGTCGACGGCACACCCTGCTGTCTTAAACTTAAACTTATAGGGGAAGGCCGGCCTGTGCATCTCGTCCTGAAATTCCTGGGTTATACTGTAGTTTATGTCGAGGGTATTGATATTCGACCACTCGCAGCGTGCCGGTCCGACGCAACAACTCGGGGTCCTCATGGCGGAACCGGAACCCCCGAGGTCCCAACCGCGTGAGGTGAACTCTGCGAAGATGGGTTCGAGGTTCTCCGTCGTCGTCCCGAGGAGAACGAGGTCGCCGGTAGAGCCGTGAAGGTTCGTAAGGCCGCTCCCGTACTTATCCCAGATGTCGCACATCTCCTTCAGAAACTTCGAGGTATAGAAGAAGGCCGAAGTCGAGTTGATTCTGACGGTATGAAAATTTGCGACGTTCGGAAACTCGTTAGGAAGGGATGAATACCTCCCGATAACGCCCGAGCCGTATCCGCGGACACCGACGATCCCTCCGTGTTTCCAGTAACCACGCTTATCCCGGTAAGACTTTTCGAGCTGCCCGAGCTCATCGGCAGCCATATCGCTTTTCTTCGCTGCCTTCCTGATTTCCGTTACGAAGCTCGGGAACTCTCCCTTTTCCAGCTCATTCAAGAGCGGAGTATCATACTTCTTCGGCATAACATCCTCCTTTGTATGGTATTCTTCAGAGTACTCTCTGGGAATGGGAATACTGAGAATGATAAAAGGGTAATATACGCATTCCTTTACGGTCAAATAAATAAATTTAATCGGCGAATCATATTTGCTTATTCATATCGGGCCGCGGCCGCAGAGGCTCGTCAGAGGGTATGGAAGAGGAATCCGGAGCCGTCGATTACCTCATTCCTTCACTTGTCAGAAATGCCGGCCAGAAGGTATACTACCTATCAAAAAATCTCTCTGGACAACTATGCGGATAGAAAAAATCGAACTCATCGGATTCAAATCCTTTGTCGAGAAGACGACCTTCAATCTCCACCCCGGAATAACCTGCATCGTCGGACCGAACGGCTCGGGGAAGAGCAATATAGTGGATTCCTTCCGTTGGGTCCTCGGCGAGCAGAGCGCAAAGAGCCTGAGGGGAGATAAGATGGAGGAGGTCATATTCAACGGCTCAACCACCAAGAAACCGCGGGGGATGGCCGAAGTGAATCTCATGCTCCTCTTCGATTCTCCCGAGGAGAGTAACGGGAATTCCCGCTCTCAGACTTCTGTGTCGAGGAGGCTTTACCGATCGGGTGACAGCGAGTACCTCATTAACCGAAATGCCTGTCGCTTGAAGGATATACGGGACCTTTTCCTCGATACGGGACTCGAAGTGAGAAGCTACTCGATCCTTGAACAGGGAAGGATCAGCGAGATACTGAACTCCAAGCCGCAGGAGAGGAGGTTCCTTATAGAGGAAGTGGCGGGGGTCATGAAGTACAAGGTCCGAAGGGCAGAGGCGCAGTCCAAACTCGAATCGTCACGGTCGAACCTGCAACGAATACAGGATATCGTCGTCGAGGTGAGGCGCCAGATAAACTCACTCGACAGGCAGGTCAAGAAGGCGGAACGCTTCAAGAAACTCTCTGCCGAGGCACGGGACGTCGAACTGAGGCTGGCGAAGCGAGACTACCGTGAGCTCAAGGATTCCCTCGACAGCGTTACAGCCCAGTGGGCCGCTTCGAAGGAGAACGAAGCAGTCGTGAGGGCTGAGCTCGATACCATCGAAAATACCAGGGAATCGAAGCGGATCGTCCTCCTCGAAAAAGAGAAATCGCTCGAATCCCTCACGTCTGATCTGCACGGACTCGAAAGGGAGATAGCAGAAGGCGAGAGGGCGATCGCAGTACTCGAGACGGAGAAAAACCACCTGAAGGAGTCCCTCAACAGACTGTCCCTTGAGGAGACGGAGATCATCCGGAAGATAGGAGAGGTCGAAGAGAGGAAGGTCGAACTGACGGCGACGGAAACGGGTCTCAGCGGGGAGATCGATAACCTGAAAATAGAGCTTTCTGAAAAGAATGAGACGATACGGGTGATGGAAGAAGAGCTCTCCGAGAAGGGAGAACTCATCGAATCGAAGCGGAGGGAGGTCTTCAGGATAGCGGAAGATTTAAGCCA
Organism: Thermodesulfovibrionales bacterium; assembly: GCA_035622735.1. Taxonomy (NCBI): domain Bacteria; kingdom Pseudomonadati; phylum Nitrospirota; class Thermodesulfovibrionia; order Thermodesulfovibrionales; species Thermodesulfovibrionales bacterium. Next base: position 5,576 of record DASPUT010000193.1, read on the forward strand.
TCTCAGGACGGAAATCGGAAGGTGCTCGACTTCCCTCGAGAATCTCGAGAAAAAGGCGGCATCGGCTTCGAGGGAATCCGAGGCTGCAGCCCAACAGCTGACTTCAGTGGAGGAAGCGGCCCGACTCACGGATCAGACGCTTATCGGTAAGAACAATGAGCTCCTCTTGCTCACGGAGAAGAAGGAGAAGCTCATTGGCGATATAGAGGCATACCGCGGAAGGCTCGACGATGTGAGGGCGAAGATAGCGACGGCGAGGGAGGCCTTCGCATCGGCATCGTCACGACTCGGCTCTCTCAGGGAGATCATGCATGAGGAGTTCTCGAAAGAGGTACTGACCGAGGCGGAGAAGCTCCACATCCTCGCTTCGATTGCGGAGGTTATCGAGGTCGAGGAGGCATACGAAAGGACGATAGAAAACGCCCTCGCCGAAAAGGTGAACGGGTTTATCCTGCCCTCCTTTGAAGACGTCTCCGTCGCCGCATCCCTCTTCAGGCAAAAAGGGATCGGCAGGACCGTTTTCATCCCGCGGGACGGAATCGCTGCTGAGAGCGGCGGTTCGGACAGTATAGCGCGGCATGAGCTCGTTGCGGGAAGGGCCCTCGACTTTGTGAAGGTCCAGAGAGACAGGGAGGTCTTCTCGCCTGTCATCGAAGCGCTTCTCGGCAAGGTATTGGTGGTCCGGGACCTGTCAGCGGCTTTCTCGCTCCATGATGCGGATAACCGTTTCACCTTCGTGACCCTTGAAGGGGAGATCGTTGAACAGTCGGGTGCGGTCATCCTCGGTGAGGGTAAGGGCATTCTCAGAAGAAAGAGGGAGATCAGAGAGCTCGACTCGCTCATCTCTCACAGAAAGGCGGAGATCGAAGACCTTGAGGGGTCGCTCGTTCAGAGCGAGGCTGCTTTCCAGGAGAAAAAGGGATTTCTGAAAGACGTCGAAGCAGCTATTATCGATGGGGAAAAGGAGATCTCACTCCTCAGGCTCACCGCCGATAACCAGAGCGGGGAGCGGGAGAAGATAAACAGAAAGCTCGCGTATCTCCACATCGAACAGGGAGAGGTCAGCCGGGAGAAGGAATCGCTGAATGCCGTAATGCGGGAAAAGGTAACAGAGGCGGAAAAGGTAGAGGCGAAGAAGGCAGAAGCCGAACAGCTGATATCGGATATGCAGAATGCGATAGCGCAAAACAGGGAGCGCTATGAGACGGAGCGCGCATCCGTTACCGAACTGCGCCTGTCCCTCAACTCTTACCGTGAGCGCATGGAGTCTCTCCGGAAAGATCTCGAGAACGCACTGAATATGCTCGCCGATTACAGAGGCACCATGGACCGGATCGTTCAGGAGAAGACGGATGTCGAAGCGGGGATCGTCCGGCACGGAAACGATATCGAGAAAAGCAACGAGGCCTTGAAGACGCTCATAGTCAAGGCCGACAGCCTCAAGGCGGTCATCGCTGAAAACAGGGAGACGATCCGTGCGGAGTCTGAGGACCTCACCCGCATTGAACAGGAGGCGAAGGCTCTCCGCAGCAGGCTTGATACCCTGACCGCCAGAGTGGCGGAGGCGGAGGTCTCTCTGGCGGAGCACCGCGTTAAGCTCGAAAACCTGTCGGAGGGCGTCAGGCAGAATTATGGCATAGAGATAGACACCCTTGAGGTTGAGCCGGTCGCCCCCGAAGATGAAGGGCGTCTGGCGGAGATACGGGAAAAGATCCAGGAGCTGGGAATCGTGAA